>JACSRP010000098.1 GCA_014879665.1 Anaerolineae bacterium
CCAGAAGCAGTAATCGCTTCATCGTTTTCCCTCCAAATAAGCAAATCCTCACCATTTCACTATACAGCGAAACTGTTAAATTAACTTCCACCTAGCTATACGCATCTCCGCCTTCCGCTCTATGGCGCTAAAGAGGGAATGCGGGGCGCGGAAATCATCACCGCCAGACTGCGAAAATATCGTCAGCATCATTATCGGTCAGGTTGATCGCCTCTGTATCGGAGCCAACCGCATAATAAATTTCCCAGTCGCTGCCATCGTGCGCCATGAACACGCGCCCCCCGCCAATTCTAGAATAAACGCTCCCCGCGGCGCTGTTTTCTAGTGCTTCGCTCAAGCGTACAGGCCCGGCATCTACAGCCTGCATATCCAGCATGTACAGCACCAACTGGCCACCATCAAGATTGCCTTCGCGCTCCGAATAAAACAGAATATGCCGCCCATCTGCCAGCCACACCGGATATAAATCATCGCTAATCTCATCCGTGATTCGCCGCAAATTTTCGCCGTCCGCGCCTACCGCATAAATTTCCTGATTACCGTCCCGGTCGCTTGTGAACGCGATCTGGCTGCCATCCGGGCTTAACGACGCGAACCAGTCTATCGCCCCGTTTTGTGAAAGATTGGCCTCCGTTATCGTATCGCCTTCGCGCCTAAATCCGTACACTTCAAGGTTCAGTTCGCGCAGCGAGATCAGCAGTCCGTTTCCATCTACGCCATAGCGATAGTCCCAGTTGAAGCGTCCCGTGCCCACGATATTCAAGATCGTCGCCAGATCGTTTACCACTCGCCGCTGATCGCTGCCATCGGCGTTCATCATGTACGCTGTTAGTTCGTCAGTTTCAGCCCTATCACGGCTGCTCACAAAAGTGACCGCGCCGCCATCCGCTGAATATGAGGGAAACGCATCATCGCCTGCATGGCTCGTCAAATTCCGTTCGGCGCGAGTGCCTAGAGTCATTTCATAAATTTCCCAGTTACCGTCGCGGTTGCTCATAAAGGCGATCTGCCGCGTATCGGTGGGCAGCAGCTGCGCCGCCGGAACGAATCCGGGCGTAGGAGGCATTGCGCAGCACACTATCGTCAACTGCGCAATCACAATTACGATAATGCATACAAACAACCCGACAGCCAGCAGACCGAGGATGAAAAAAGCGGGCTGGATTCGGCGTTTGGGGCGAGGATTGTTAGACATGGTTACAATCTCTTTAAGTGATATTGAGCTTTTAGATTATAGGGTGGCAAACCAAAAACAAAACGAACAAGATTCCCCGTCACTGTCATTATTTCCGTGTTACAATCGCCGCGCTTTGAGTGCCAAAATCACAGGAAACCTCACATGCCGCAGAACGATTTTCTGTTTCGGGGCGAGCTAAGCGAACTTGACCCGGATATTGCCGAACTGATTCGCCATGAAACTGCCCGTCAGGAACGCAACATCATCCTCATCCCTTCAGAAAGCACCATCCCTGAAGCCGTGCGCGAAGCCTTGATGTCCCCCTTCACCAACCTCTACGCGGAAGGCTACCCGCTGGATGAAACCCGCGCCATGACCCAGCAGCAAATTCTGGATTACAACGCGCGGCTTCCTGAATACCGCCGTTTAGCCGACAAACGCTATTACAAAGGCACCGAATATGCCGATGTGGTCGAAGCCCTCGCGCGCCGCCGCGCCGCTGAACTTTTCGCCACGCCGCAGTATCCCGCCGAAAAGCTGTTTGTGAATGTGCAACCGCTTTCCGGCGCGCCCGCCAACAGCGCCATTTTCAGCGAATTGATCAATGTGGGCGATCCGATCATGGGGCTAGACCTGCTGCAAGGCGGCCATCTCACGCATGGCAGCCCGGTCGCTCGCAGCGGCAAACAGTATCAGGCTTTCAGCTACGGCGTAGATTCAGAAACTGAACGTCTCGATTATGACCAGATTCGCACATTAGCCTTAGCGCATCGCCCGCGGATCATCATCGCTGGCTATACCAGTTACCCCTTCGCGCCCGACTGGGCGGCCTTCAAGAGCATTGCCGATGAAGTCGGCGCCTATCTAATGGCCGATGTCTCGCATGTCGCCGGCCTGATCATCGCCGGCATATTTCCCACGCCCGTGGGTATCGCCGACGTGATTAGCTTTACCAGTCATAAAACCTTAGCCGGGCCACGTGGTGCAGTGATCATCACCCATCGCAGCGATGTTGCTGGAAAGGTGGATCGCGCCGTATTCCCCGGCGAACAGGGCGGCCCCCATGTCAATCAAATGGCGGCGCTGGCCGTGTCGCTGCGGCTGGCAAATACCGAACAATTCAATGAGTTGCAGCGTCAAACCGCGGTCAACGCCGTGCGTCTAGCGCAGAAGCTGGAATCGCGCGGGCTGCGTATTCCGTATGGCGGCACCGAAAGCCACATGCTGCTGGTGGACTGCAAGAGCGTGGTCGGGACAGACGGCACCACCTTAAGCGGAGATCAGGCGGCGCGCATCCTCGATCTGGCTGGTATCACCTGCAACCGCAACACCATTCCCGGAGATCCTTCCGCCCTGCGCGCCACCGGCATTCGCATTGGAACCCCATGGATCACCCAGCGCGGCTTCAAAGAAGCAGAAATTGATCGTCTGGGCGACATCATCGCCGATGTGCTCACCGCCTGCGTGCCCTTCAGCTACACAGGCCGCCGCCGCGCCGAACCCCGCGCAAAGCTGCCCTTCGCCGTTTTAGAGGCCGCCAAAATTGCGGTGCGTGAACTCACTTCACAGGTGGGCATTGATACCGACAGTGGCGGCGATGAGTATCCGCATGTCTCTTATCCCGATGAAACTGATACCGCCGCCTACACTCTGTCCATCCGTGATATTGGGCATACTGATCCAGCCGCATTCCTCGATGTGGTGCTGACCAGCGATGTCTATACGCTGTCTCCCGGCCAAAGCCAGCCCACCGCCCTGCTCAACCCTGATGGCTCGCTGCTGGCAAAAGGCGTTCTCCAGCGTACTGGCAATGGCGGATGGCTGCTGCATGTTGAAAATGGCCGTCTGGTCGCCAACTGGCTGCGCGCGGTATCTGATGGCTTCGTGCTGATTGATGACACCGATCCTTACGCCAAGGCTCCCGGCCCGGTAGATGTGCAGCTTCTAAGCAAAACCAGCGCTCCGACAACCGGTGACGTTTCTGCCTTCTCGAACAAAGCCTATGCCATCGGATTGAACGGCGCGGCTTATGTCCCATCCGCCGATCCGCTGCCTGCCTTCTCGTGGGCAGAGCCGCAAGCAGCCGAATTGAAACGTACTCCCATTCACCCGCTGCATCTCGGCCTGAATGCTAAGATGGCGCCATTTGCCGGTTACGAAATGCCGCTGTGGTACAGCACCGTCAGCGAAGAACATGCCGCCGTGCGTAAAAATGCGGGCGTATTTGATGTTACCCATATGGGCGTATTCGACGCGCGCGGGACTGGCGCTGAAGCCTTCCTTGATCTGGTCGCCACCAACGAGGTGCGCGGCCTCGCCGTGGGCGATTCGCATTACACTTATTTTCTAGATTTGGACGGCGTGCCCTTAGACGACTTGATGATCTACCGTCTGGCGCAGGATCACTTCCTGATCGTGGTCAATGCCTCGAATAACGATAAAAATTGGGCGTGGCTGAATGCGGTCAAAAATGGTGAAGTGCAAATTGATGCCGCGCATCCCTCGCGTAGGTTCACCGGTGGCAGCACCTTTGAACTGCGCGATCTCCGCAGCCCGGTGAACGGTGCCGACTGCCGCTTAGATATCGCGCTGCAAGGCCCGAACAGTAAGAATATCCTGCTCACCATGACCGATGATGCCGGGAAAACCGCCATCAATAAGCTCCAATGGGCCAATATCGCCCGCGTGAAGCTGAAAGGCATGGATATTATCATCTCGCGCACCGGGTATACCGGCGAGCGCATCGCCTATGAACTGTTCGTCCATCCCAACGATGCACTGGAATTATTCCGCGACTTGATTGACGCTGGCGCTGCCCCTGCTGGCCTCGCCGCCCGTGACAGCCTGCGCACTGAAGCCGGACTGCCGCTTTATGGGCACGAGTTGGGCGTCATCCTCGATGGCGCGTATACGCTCAACCCCGCCGATGCTGGTTTTGGCAATTATGCCAAGCTCTGGAAATCATTCTTCGTCGGCAAGGCGGCTTTCATCACCCATGAAGCCGAACGCGATGCTGAAATTTCTCGCTTCCGGTTGACCAGCAAAGGCTCTCGCCCGCCGCACCCCGGCGATCCAATCGTGGATGCACGCGGTCGCGTGGTCGGCGTCGTCACCTCATGCAGCCTTGACAGTGAAGGTTACCAGTTAGGGCAGGCGCTGCTAAAAGAAGATATTCGAGCCGAAGGCACGACACTGGCGGTCTTTTGCAGCGCCGCGCGCACTCGTCAGGACAAGCCGCTCTCTACGCTCGGCCTCGGTGACCGCGCCCCGGTGCCGGAACCCATCGTTGTTCTCAGCCGCTTCCCGAAGAAATAAGCTGCCTACCTACCACGTAATCCCATCCATCGTTATGGATGGGATTACGTGGTGAGAATTTAGAAGGACAAACCACATGAATAGCTCCTCGAAAGCGCCGGCCAACGTAGATGAGTACATCGCTGCATGGTCGGAGGATGTGCAAACTCGCTTAACTGCAATGCGCAAAACCATTCATGAGGCTGCGCCAGAAGCCACAAAAATTATTAGCTACGGTGTACCCACCTTCCGGCTAAACAACAAGAATCTGGTCTCGTTTGGGGCAGCCAAACATCACCTCGGTTTTTACCCTACCCCCTCGGCCATTAAAGCATTTGGGGTTCAGCTATCAACTTACAGCGCTGCCAAAGGCTCGGTGCAGTTTCCGTACGATAAACCTCTCCCCTATGATCTCATCGTGGAGATGGTGAATTTTCGTGTTGAGGAAGTTTCAAAGAAAAAGAAGTAATTCTTTCCGGAATTTTGAGATGGGACTCAAATTGATGGATGCTTCTAAAAAAGTTGCCGCCAACATAGATGAATACATTGCCGATTTTCCAGATAACGTACAATCTATGCTTCAAGAAATACGCAAGACCATCCATACCGCCGCGCCAGAAGCAACCGAAACCATCCGTTATACGATGCCCACCTTTAAGCTAAACGGCAAAAATCTGATCTTCTTCGCGGCCTTCAAAAATCACATCGGCTTCTATCCCGCGCCGCAGGATATCGAATCGTTCAAAGCGCGGTTGTCTGCTTTCAAAGGCAGTAAAGGCGGCGTTCAATTCCCGCTGAACCGGCCTATTCCCGCCGATCTGGTGACTGATATCGTGAATTTTCAGGTCGCGGAAATATCAAAGAAAAGATAACCGCGCTATATTTAAGCCCTACATTCGCTAACTTTGTGAGAGAAATTTCGCGTGCCTCCGCCAACCCCTAACACCCCTGATAATCCCAATAAGCCTGATCGCGTCGAAAAACTTGGCACCTACGAGATGATCTGGGACTGCAAGTTTTGTGGTGCTAAAAATTTACTAGCCAAAACCCATAAATTCTGCCCGACCTGCGGCGCGGCGCAAGACCCACAAACCCGCCGGTTCCCTTCGGATGCCGAAAAGATCGCCGTTAAGGAATATGTCTCCAAAGGCGCCAGCCTGATCTGTGCAGCCTGCGGCACGCCCAACGATGGCGACAGCCAGTTCTGTATGCAGTGCGGCGCGCCGCTGGATCGTGCCGCTCAGGCTAAAACCGTCGCCAGCGAGGTACGTGCCGAGACACAGGCCTTCGCCGCCGGTCAGGAACGCGATCTGGCGCAGGAACGGCTGGCTGAAGACCTGCCCAAACCACCCGCCCCCGCCTCTAAAACCAATCCTATCTTATGGATCGTCGGGGCTATCGTGCTGCTGCTCATTTGCGGCGGGGTCATCTTTGCGCTTACCGCCAAACGCGAAGCCACCGGCACGGTCACCGATCGCGATTGGCAGCGAATCATCTATGTGGATCGCTTCGCCAGCGTAAGCAATAACGCATGGGATGATCAGGTTCCCGCCGATGCCTATAACGTAAGCTGCCGCGAACGCCAGCGCGATACCCGCCAGGTGCCAGATGGCGAAGAATGTTCAGTGCGGCGTGTAGACAATGGCGACGGCACCTTCAGCGAGCGTCGCGAATGTAATACCGTCTATCGCGATGAACCGATCTACGACAATTACTGTTCCTTCAACGTCAACCGCTGGGTGCCCGCCCGCGAAATTCAAGCCTCCAGCGCGCAGGGGGGGGCATCTCCCTTCTGGCCCGGCGCAAACCTTGCCGCTGGCAGCGCGCTTGGCGGGGAACGTGAAAGTGGCCGCGACGAGCGCTATATCGTCTATTTAGATGTAGATGGTCGCCGCTATGAATGTGTGGTCAATCAACAATCGTGGGAAGCGGCTCAAGAGGGCGCAACTTTCAATATCAGCATCGGCGTCATCACCAATGCCCCTGACTGTTCGGCGCTGGAACAGTAATCGTATAACCTATTCAAAACGGGCGTGCTGCGGCGCGCCCGTTTTATTTGCCCGCCAATCGCCCCAAATTATTCTTGACTTCAATAAACCTCTTGATTATTTCCAATAACTGGTAATATAATCAATCCATTGAAACAATGGGGCGTTATGGACAAAATCGAACTCGTTTCACATCCGATTCGGATGCGGGTCATCCTCACCATCGGCAGTCGAATTTTAACCACCCGGCAGTTAGCAGAACTGCTGCCAGATGTGCCGCAAACCACCCTCTACCGACATATTCATCTGCTGCTGAAAGGCGGCATTCTCACCATAGTGCGTGAAAGCCAGATACGCGGCACCGTCGAACGTGAGTTTGCGCTGGTCAAAGGTGGTGGGCGTTTGGATTTGGAGACATCGGCCTCACTTTCGCCCGAACAAAGCGCGCAGATCTTCACAACCTTCATCGCCATGCTGCTGGCCGACTTTAATCGGGCGCAGTTGCAGCCTGTACAAGGCATGCCCCCTGCGTTTTACACCCAGCAGCGGTTGTATTTGAGCGCTGAAGAACTGGGGCAGCTTAGTCAGGAAATGGAATCGCTGCTCGCTAAATATAAAGATCAATTTCGCCTGGAGGACGCGCCGCACACGCAATCATGGCTGTTTACCGGCATCGCCATGCGCGACACGGAAATTCCGCCGGCGGATCAGGAGAATGACTAATGTCCCTTACCTATACTCGTAGTGGAAACCCGAACTCCCCAGCCATTATTTTCTTGCACGGCATGGCGATGGGACAGTGGATGTGGCTCGATCAAACGCAGCATTTCGCTGATTATGATTGCTACAACGTGGATTTGCCCGGACATGGGGGCAGCAGTCAGATCGCATGGGGTTCATTCGGGCAAACAGCAGATCGCATCGCGCAGTTTATTGAAAGCGCGGTGATCGGAAAACCCGTTTATCTGGTCGGCATGTCACTCGGCGCAATTATCGGGCTGCACATCCTTGTGCGATATCCCCGGCTGATCAAACGGGCGGTGCTCACCGGCGCGATTGCTGAAAGACCGCCGCGATGGATGATAAAGCTGCAAGGGGGGCTTTTATCGGTGATGCTACCCACCGGTTTCGGCAAGCGGCTTTTCGCCCGCACACTGCAAATTCCAGCAGATGCGATGCCTGCTTACACTGAAAGTATCAACGCGCTCTCAATGCCAGCATTCAAACAAATCGTAGCCGAAGTGACAGACTACACACCGCCCGCCAACTACAGTTTAATTCAAACACCAATGTTGTTTGCTACCGGGGATAAAGATGTTGTTGTCAACCTGAATGCGGTCAAGCTGCTGGCGCGGCAAGTACCCGCCTCGTGCGGCGTGTATGCGCCGGGGCTGCATCACGGTTGGAATGGGGAAGCCCCGGCACTGTTCAACACCATGACCAGGGCGTGGATTCAGGAGTCATCCCTTCCCCAAAGTCTGATTTCAGCCGAATCAGCGCCAACGTGATCAGCGTCTCAAACTGGCTGATCACGCGCCCAAAAGCCTAAACCCGTTGACGACTGGGGCGGGAACGCCGCTGCAAATCCTCGTAGGAAAGCACCTGCCACTTCTTATTTCTTAGCCCGCGCCGGATGAACGGGTTTGCGACGATTGACATCATCGCTTCCTCATCGCCACGCTGCAAGAAAGCATGGTAGATGACCACGAGGCGAGTTCCCGCGTGCCAGACGTGCTCTTCATAAATAGGATCAGTCAGCCGCCAACCAGATTCAAGTGCAGTGATCAGCGCATCGCCGCCTGTATAAGTTTCTGAACTTGAGTGCCAGTGACGATGCACGTCCGAATAGTCAACATGAAAATCAGTACTCTTTATCTCAGTCATAATTTTTCCTTACCTGATGCAACAGCAATAGTCTATATCTATTTTCATAAACGAAAGTTAAGCGGTGATGAAGAATTCACGATCATTTTCTGCTTCTACTGTAGCATGAATCAACCAGCACTCGTCAAGCACCCACATGACCTAATTAGATACGGGTTTTCAGGTATTTCTTTCGGAAACAGCGTGCTACTTTGGTGAAACTGCCTAATTAGCGATCACCCGGTCTGGGCATAGGGGTTGCTGCCAGTTGGGCTTGTAAAGCTTCCAACTGCGCCTGCTGAGAGGCAACCTGCGTTTGCATCGCTTCTATGTGTGGTCGGGGCATGAAAAACAATTTCTCGTCTATATCTGTCGTCACAAAAAGCAGCAGCAGCAGCATCGTGACGATAATCAGTACATCTACCCAATCAAATTTGAACGAGATGCCGAAAAACAGCCGCGACCATATAGGCGTTCGCGGTATCGGTGTCAATTTCACGTCAGCAGTACGAACGAATCCGCGCAGCAGACGGGAGGTACGCAGTTCAATGGCTGCCCAACCGGGGGCAATATTGGGGATATAACGCACCCGCTTATAGAAGCGGCGGTTTGCGTCTGCCAGCACCAGCACGCGCATTGCGAGAAAGGACTGCGAGCAATAGACTTCCAGATCACCTTTGACCGAATACACGCCGACTTGCCAGCGCCGATCATCAATCGAAGGCAGTGGAACCCGCGGCGGTGTAGAAGATTGTGCGGGTGGCGGGGGTTGCGAAAACGGAGATGAGGCCGCGCCAGAACCAAATCGTGGGGGCGGCATGTTGCCAGGAGCCGCTGGACGCGAGAAAAATGCGCCAAAGGGTGAGGCAGGCCGCGCCTTCCCAAATGGATCTTCATCGTCGAAAAGATCTTCATCGTCGAAAAGATCGCCGGTATCTTCTGGAGGGTGACTGGCTTCCCCATCGAAATTGAGCTGACTGTTTACAAAATCGTTAAACGCGCTCAAATCCTCTGGATCATCATCACCCACCGGCGGGATGCTGTTTTCGGGCACGTTCGCTCCCATCAAACTCGCCTACGCAAAGCGTACATTATCGCCCTGCATAGCATAGGTCATTATGGGTCAGACTCTCTAAAGAATCAATACGTCCAACGAATAGTTTTGTTGCATGCTGGCGAATCTACGTAACCTTCTATTTCATAACTGCTTGCGAAGGTCGCAAAAACGTATCTATTCACCCCTTGATAACCTGCGCCGTTAATGCCACACTTTGGTGTACTAAGACAATACATAATCACAGCGATCTAATAAGTGTCAGATCAGGTCACCCGGATAATCCTATGACATACATTCTCGGCATCGAAACCTCGTGCGATGAAACCGCCGCCGCTGTGGTCATTGATGGCACTACCATCGCTTCTAATATTATCGCCTCACAAATTGATCTACACGCACAGTATGGCGGCGTATTTCCTGAAGCGGCCTCGCGCGCGCACGTTGAAGCCATCGGGCTGGTGGTCAACGAAGCTATCCGTGATGCCGGCATTGATTTCAGCCGGATCAATGCCATTGCCGTCACCCGCGGCCCGGGTCTGGTCGGATCGCTGCTGGTAGGTATCAACTACGCAAAAGGGCTGGCGCTGGCGAGTGGCAAACCGCTGCTGGGTATTAACCACCTTGAGGGGCATGTCTATTCGCTCTGGCTCACCCAGCCTTACCGCGAAGTACGTTTCCCGGTTGTGGTGCTGCTGGTCAGCGGCGGCCACACCGAACTGCTGTTGATGCGCGATCATGGCGATTATGAGCGGTTGGGTGGTACGCTGGACGATGCTGCTGGTGAAGCCTTCGACAAGGTAGGACGCATGTTAGGGCTGCCCTTCCCCGGCGGGCCGAATATCGAGCAGGCCGCCATGCACGGCAATTCAGCCGCCTATAATTTCCCGCGCGCGCTGCGTGATGACAGCTATAACTTTAGCTTCAGCGGCCTGAAAACTGCCGTGATGCGCGAAGCCGTCGTCAGCTCCAGCATACGGCGCGGCGAAAAGGGTATGCAGGTGCGCAGCGATATTTCGGTGAACGATATTGCCGCCAGCTTTCAACTTGCCGCTATCTCGGTGCTGGCCGAAAAAACCGCACGCGCCGCCAATGAGCATAACGCCACCGAAATCCTACTGGCCGGAGGTGTCAGCGCCAACCAAGCCCTGCGTCTCGCGATCCGTCAATCCAGCGAACTGCCGGTACGCTATCCTCCGCTGAATCTGTGTACCGATAACGGCGCAATGATCGCCGCCGCCGCCTTTTACCGGATGCAAAATGGCCTGAAAGATGATCTCTTCACGCTCGATGCCATACCGATGTGGCCGCTGAATAACGAAACCTACATGGGCTAGAAACTGCCCGACCATTTCAAAAATAAACCTTTCCCTCCGTGTCATCAGTGCTTTGGGGATTCCATTTCCTGAAAATTCTGCGCTGCTAATCTCCGTATCCATACATAACCTCCCCGAAAGTTTAGGGCGTTCGCGCGCAACTTTTCAGACAAAATACTCGTATTATCTGACATGAATACCTGTAGCTGGCATGCGCTCTTCCTGCTTGCATGGAAGGGAGGTCAGCGTGAGTAGTAATCAAGGTGTGGGCTTCCACACATATTCACGAGGGTGCATCGTTATGCCCGATCATCAACGGCGCGGTCAAAGAAACAACGTGATGCCAGTTGCCATCGTGCTTGGTATCATCATAATGATTGGTTTTCGCCTCCCATGGTGGGTGTGGCTGCTGTTCTTCACGGTTGGCGTGCCAACACTCGTCCGCCTGTTCGGCAGCGGGGTAGATAGAATCAATACTCACCCCAGCCGAAGGCCTCGTTACCAATCGCTCCACAATACTTCGTATAATCGCCGCTCTCGCGAAAAGCATCATCGTTACAACAGTTGGCGGCACGATGATGATGACGACGACGATTGGGATGACGATGATGACGATGACGATGACAATCCAGATTGGCTTGAAAAGCCCAAACGTCGCCCTATCTATACGGTTGGCGATGATGGCGAACTAGTCGAATTGACAGATGAGCCGCCCATCGAACCGCAAAAGGCTAAACGTACCAGTGGCAGCGATGATGGTTATGAGTTTGTCTAAGTAGCCCGCCCAAAAACCTGTCGTTCTTCAGCCTGTTCACGGGGGCGCGGCGCGAGCCGCATGACTTCAGACGGCATCCGGCGTTCAAAAAAATGGTGATGCATTTACCCAGTCTGAACGACATTCGTATCCGTATCGCCCGTCTTTCCGTTACAATGAGAGTTGAGAAATAATGCCCAAACATACCCTTGGAGGGTACTTGATGGCGTTTGCTGAAGGTCAGCAAATCGGTCAATACAAAATTGTCGGCCAGATCGGGCACGGCGGCATGGCGACGATCTATAAAGCCTATCATGCCCGGCTAGATCGCTATGTTGCTATCAAGGTACTGCATCAGGGCTTCCTGCAAGACGAGAACTTTTTAGCCCGCTTTGAACGTGAAGCCCGCATCGTCGCCAAACTTGAGCACCCCAATATCGTGCCAATTTATGATTTTGCCGATGTAGATGGTCAACCGTATCTGGTCATGAAATACCTTGAAGGGCACACGTTGAAGGCAATGAGCGCCAGAAACGGTGTTTCCCTCAATGAAATTCTACGCATCATGCCGCCCATCGCTTCAGCACTGGACTTTGCTCATCGTGATGGCGTGCTGCACCGCGATATCAAGCCTTCCAATATCATCATCGGTGAAGACGGTACCCCCTATCTCACTGATTTTGGCCTCGCACGCATGGCGCAGATGGGCGAAAGTACTCTTAGTGCCGATGTGCTGTTAGGCACGCCCAACTACATCTCACCCGAACAGGCTATGGGCCGCCGGGACGTGGATGCCCGTACCGATCTCTATTCGTTGGGCGTCGTGCTTTATGAGTTGGTGACAGGGCGTGTACCTTTCAACGCCGATACCCCCTATGCCGTGATTCATGATCACATCTATACCGCCCTGCCCGCGCCCCGCAGCATCAATCCGGAAATTCCGACGCAGGTTGAAGCGGTATTGGTCAAAGCGTTAGCCAAAAATCCCGATGACCGTTACAACAGCGCCGGAGAGATGATCACCGCCTTTGCCGCGGCAGTCCGCACCTCCGGCCTAAAATCGCTGCGCGTTCAGCATCAAATTGATTCCACCGAAGCGGAAACGCCAGACGCCGCCTTTGATCCATTCGAAGCCGTCATCAACCATCTGGATGCCGAAGAGCATCGCGATACCGTTTTACTTGATATGCCGCCTGCCACCCCGAAATCACATCCACCCAGGCGCAATCTGAGCGTCAACCTGAATGATGGTAAGCTAAATGCGAATGTTCAATGGGGTGATACCCAGAAATCGTGGCAGCTTGATACCGATAAACTCAACCAGCAGTTGAACGATGCTGGCAAAAAGGTAAACGATGCGCTGCAAAGCGCCATCAGCGAGGATCATACGCCTGATGAAAAACCCAAAAACAAGCCCAATCCATGGAAAGAGGCAGGAACCGCGCTGATTGACGCCATTGAAGATAGTGTGGAAAACATTTCCGGCGACGATGGCCTCTATCTCGATACGCCCGAAGCCGCCCGCAAGCGCGCTAAAAAACAAGTAGATAAACGCCATGAATTTTCCATCCACTTAGCGGTCTATGTAGTGATCAATATTCTGCTCTGGGTTATTTTCGGGACAACGGGCATTATCGGCGGTAACTTTCCCTTTCCCCTGATGGTCATGTTTGGTTGGGGCGCGGGGCTGGTCGCTCACGCTATTGAGACGTATTACGAAACCGGCAAGCGGGCGGCAAAAAAGACGCAGATGATCTTTGATGCTTGCTACCGTGCCTATGGCCCCAACTGGGGCCGGCAAGACCGCAAGGCGCTGCGAAAAATTCGGCGCGCCGTTGAAAAGCCGGTCAACAAGCGCCGGGAATTTCTTCAGCATCTCAGTGTTTACAGCATGATCATCCCGCTGCTCTGGATTATTTTCGGCTTCACAACCGGCCTAACCGACAGCGGTTTCCCATGGCCGCTGCTCGCTATGCTCGGTTGGGGAATCGGTCTGGTAGCACACGGCATAGACACGCTCAATGCCGTCCGCGAAGACACGGCTGTTGAACGCCAGATCGAGCGCGAGGCGCAGTATTTATACGATGCCGGCAGCAGTCGTTCCAAACGCAAGAATGACGATATGAGCCTTGATCAGCTTCAGGGCGACGATCCTGAAACACGACTCAGCAGTGACGGTGAGCTAACCGACAGCATGGTGGATCAGTTACGGCAGGATGACCCGCAGTCGCGCAAACGATAAACGATTCCTCTGCAAATTTACCTGTATCATCAAAAGATGCCCTTATGAGCATCTTTTGCTTTTATTAGAGCTTCTTCATCAATGTCGAACATTCAAACCGGGAAATCGTATCCACCTATCACCCATCTTCCTCCCCATTTTTGGCTTATCCTGCTGCTGATCGCCGCTGCTGCCCTTGTCGCCCGGATGCTCCCCAACCCGCGCACCATAGATGACGCCTTCATCACCTTCCGCTACAGCCGCAACCTGCTGGATGGTCTGGGCTTCGTCTACAATCCCGGCGTGCATACGTTGGGGACAACTACCCCGCTCTGGACGCTGATCATGGCCTTCACTGGCGGCCTGCTCAATGGCCGCGATTTCCCGGCCTATGCGCTCGCTCTCAGCGCTGTTGCCGACGCCATCACCTGCATCCTGATCTTTCTGCTGGCGCGGCGACTAACCCGCAGCGACTATTTCGCGGCGTTCCCCGCGTTCTTGTGGGCTGTTGCGCCGATGAGCGTCACTTTCGCTATCGGCGGCATGGAAACCAGTCTGAATATCCTCTGGATGTTCGCCGCCTTCAGCCTTTACATCCTCGTCCCTACAACCGAATCGTCCCGCCGCAAACGCTGGCGCGAAGCCTCCATCGGCGCCTGTGTGGCGCTCGGATTCCTAACCCGCGCCGATGCCGTGCTCTGGATCGCGCCGCTCTTAGGCTGGCAGTTCTTAGAAGGACTTCGCGCCCGCCGCCTCCCCCTGATCACGTGGTTGGCAGTCGGAGTGATTCTGCTGCCATGGGTCATCTTCAGCATCGCGCAGTTCGGCTCGCCCATTCCCAACAGCGTCACCGCCAAGCGCAACGCCTATCTGATTCAGCCACTGTCAGCCTTCACCGGGCTGCTGCGTACCTACTCAAATCTGTTCTTCGCCTTCGATACCTTCGGCAGCATCGGCACTATGATCAGCAGCATCGTCATCCTGGTCTATACGCTGTTCGCCTTCCCGTATGCCGCCCGCAAACTACCCCGCGCGCTGCCGCTGTTCATCTACCCGTGGCTCTACTTTGCGATCTTTTCCGCCCTGAATCCGCTTATGTTCCGCTGGTATTTTGCCCCGCCGCTGCCTGCGCTCATGCTGGCGGTGTTCACCGGGTTCTGGGCATTATTAGCCCCCCTACAGACCACCCGCGCAAAAGCCATCATACCTCTCGCCGCTGGCGCTTTCGGCGTGTTGTGCCTGATCACCTCGCTCAACGCATGGACGCTGCACCCCACCCACGGAGCAAACCGCCCCGCTCCACAAATGGCATGGCATGAAATTGAACTGTTGTACCGGCAAATGGGCGAATATCTGCGCGACGATCTCGGCGTAACCGCTGCAACCCGCATCGCCTCAGCCGATATTGGCGCAATTGGCTTTTTCAGCAGCGCGATTATTGTGGATACTGTCGGGTTGGTGACGCCAGAACTGCGCGATTACTACCCGGTGGATCTGGCGCTCATCGTAGAAGGGCAAAACTACGCCATCCCGCCGCAGTTAATTCACGATACCCGGCCAGATTTTCTGGTGACGATGGAAGCCTTCATTCGCTATGGCTTAGCGCAGCAGGCGGAATTTCTGGAGCAATACACCCTGATCCGCGAAATCCCCACGGGATTCTATGGTGACAGCATGCAGTTGTGGCAGCGAAACTCATAGCCTAGCCTCAGTTTCGGGCAAGCTTAGTGTAAGCGCAAAATTGGGGGTTTCCTCAGATCTGAGGATGGGATAGATGGATGAGCGTTGTTATACCGGCTTGCGCGCTACTTCCCACGCCAGATGGTTGATCTCTGGCAGGATCAGGCGCTCAAAAGCCACTTCTACCGCGTTCGGACTGCCCGGCGTTGAAAAGACCACTGTGCCCTGAAACACACCCGCAGTCGCCCGCGAAAGCATTGCCGCCGCGCCCACTTCGTTGAAGCTGAGCATCCGAAACAGCTCGCCAAAGCCCGGCATCGTTTTTTCCAACATCCTGCTGATCACATCATAGGTGGTATCGCGCGGGCTGATGCCGGTGCCGCCGTTGAACAGAATCAGACGCACGTTCGGCATCGCCGTAAAATCGCGTAACGCTGCCGCCACTTGATCCGGCTCATCCTTGATCAGCCGATAGGCGGCAATCTCATGACCGGTTTCATCGCAGCGGCGTTTCAGGTAGTGATAGTTGGTGTCGGTTTCCGGCGTGCGGCTGTCACTGACCGTGACGATCCCTAACGTGACTGCCGCGTTCCCTGCAAGTTGCCGGTGTTCAGGTGTTCCCATCGTCAGCGCCCACCTGCCGTTGACGGGTCAGTCTTGGCTTCTAGCCGTTGGTTTTCGCCTGTGGAGCGCAGCCCGGCTTTGCCATTTTCACGGCTTCCAGCTTCGTCGCTGCTTGTTGACATAGTATCGGCTTCGGGCATTACGGTGAGGTGTAACTTGCGAATACGGCGATTATCAACCGCGTTAATAGTGATTTTGAGATGGTGTTCCAGTACATTGAAGGTTTCGCCGATTTCTGGCACACGCCCTAACGCTGAATATACATAGCCGCCAATCGAGTCGTTATCTTCAGAAGGCAGGTCAATATCCAGAAGTTCGTTTAGATCTTCAATGTTCATACTGCCATCAATCACGTATTCATACTCGCCAAGCTGCAAATATTCGGCCTCTTCATTAACGTCATATTCGTCCCGAATATCACCAACAATCTCTTCAAGCAAATCCTCAATAGTGACCAGTCCGGCGGTACCACCATACTCATCTACTACAATGGCAATATGCGACTTTGCCGCCTGCATTTCCCGGAACAGCATATCCGCGCGCTTGGTTTCCGGCACAAAATACGCCGGGCGCATCAGCGAACGAATCGTCGTCTGGTCAAACTGCCCGCGCTGCCATGCCGTCAAAATGTCTTTGGCATACAGCACGCCCTTAATGTCGTCAATCGAGTCGCCATAGACAGGAATACGCGAATGGCCGCTGTCAACGATCTCTTTCAGCGCGTCTTGTACAATACTGCCAAGCTCAACCGCCACAATATCCGGTCGCGGCACCATCACTTCGCGCGCCAGCGTCTCCCCGAATTGCAGCACCGAATAGATCATCTCTTTTTCTTCGTCTTCGATAGCGCCGGTCTTTTCGCCAACATCCACCAGCGACATGATCTCTTCTTCGGTGACCGCTTTTTCAATCGGTTCAGCGCCGTTAATTTGTGTCAGCAGTTTGCTGATCTGCATCATCAAAAGAACCAGCGGGCTAAAGATGATCACCAGAACACGCGCAACACTGGCAACAGCGTTCAACGCCTGATCCGCATAGAGCTGCCCGTAAGATGATGGCACCAGATCGCCAAACACATAGGTGATCAAGGCCAACGGCAGCAAGATAGCAATATAGATCAGCAGTTTGGTGGTATTCGCGGCATCAGCAAACTGAGTTAGCACGATCGGATCAGCAATATTGATCACTGCCAGCGCCACAATAGCAAAACGCGCCAGCATCAGCACGAGTTGGGTCGTGACATATAAGCGTGGCAAATCTTCCGAAAGCTGAAGAGTGCGCCGCGCTTGTTTATCGCCGGCTTCACTGCGTTCGGCGAGGGGCTTACGCCGGTAATTTGTGAGCACGGCATAGGAAAATTCCATCCATGCATTTATTGCGAGTAACGCGAGGAGGGCGACAATACTGGCTAAACTGGACTCGTCCAAGTGTTCCTTTCCTTAATTGACGGACGATACGGAGAATCTAAAACCGGGCAGCGCGTTGTTATGATTCAACGCGGCACCCGGCGTTTGCGCTCAGAAATGCTCCTACTGCCACTAGATCGGCATTGAGGAGGCTGATCTGATGTCTCGTTTATCACTTGCGGTTTTTACACATTCTCGTAACGATGGAGATCATTGTAACATAATAAATTTCATGCTCGCAAGGCATG
>JACSRP010000056.1 GCA_014879665.1 Anaerolineae bacterium
CAGCCCGCTGCTGCCATCAAATTCATAAGTGCCTGCGGTGCCATCATCCACATGCAGCATCGGCCACAGCACAGCGGTGCGTCCTTCAGATGCCAGCGTAATTGCGAGATTAGTTGTTGTGCCGGGTTCTACCTGAAGTTGCCCCAGGGCTGCCCCCGGCGCGCCATCATTATCCGCATGGACAATCACCCAGCCGGGGACGGCCAACGTCACCGCTGGAATCGTGATCGTATCGCCATCCAGAAATTGGTCAGCAGTCGTTAATGCGGCGATGACAAAAGCAGGGGCAATGTGCTGCCCGTCAAGCATGGTCGGATGGTCAAATCCGCTGATGCCATCAAATTCGTAAGTGCCTATCTGCCCGTCGTCAATATGCAGCATCGCATACAGCGTCGGCGTGAGAATACTGGTATCCACCCGAACGTTTATGCCTGCTGTCAGGCCGGGGCCAATTGCGCCAACCCCCACCACCGGGCCGGGCGAGCCATTCGCGTCATTGTGAATGGCAATCCATCCGGGGGTATTGCTGAACACCTGATTGATACGAATGCTTCCGTTAAAAACAACCTGATTGGAAACATCAACCATCGGCGTTCCCTCGACGGGGGAGGCCGCTTCTTGTGCCATGGCCGGGACGGCGATCAACGCCGCAAGAGTCAGCATAGTGATAACTATCCGCATTTTCATAACGTGCCTTTCCCAGATTTCATGGATAACTCTCAAGACATTGTAGAACGATTCAATCTTCAATGCGGAAAAATCAGCATTTCTTATTAAACTATCTTAAGATGCTAATGGGTTGATCGGCCGTTATTCGCGCCGCGGTCTGTTGGCATGACAACTTGAATCTCGGTATCATCTCAGGAAAAGGTGGCGGCGTCGCCAGAATTTGTCGGGCGCTCTGCGTGGCATGCGCTGAATGAGGGGGCTTATGCGTTCGAGGATTGCGACTATATTATCTACAACGCAGCCGCGTGCGCGTTGGTTGACGCTGATCGCACTCACGGCGATTTTGCTGATATTGGCAGCGGGAATCTTCGCAGACCCTTCTGCTGAAGGTGCGGCGCAGGGTCAACCGCAGCCATTGGCCGCCGGGGTGGATATGGGGATCATCAATTTGACTCGATCCCCACTCAACGCAAGCTATAACCTGGGCACGAATTTTGATATTGTCGTGACGGTGCAAAATGTTGGCATTGGCAATGCCGATTTGGCCGCAGTCACGATGGATAACCAGATAGATATTCGTGGGCTTACCTTTGTTGGTTTTGTCAGCAGTTCGCCTAACAATCTGTTCACCTGCGGCGCGCTAGGCACAGCATTTGTTAGATGCCAGAATGTCAACGGGGTCATCCCGCCGGGTACGACTGAGGTCATCACCTATACAGTGAATGCGGCGCAGTTACTAGACAACATTACGAATGCCGTGACCATTACCACCCCGCTGGATATGAATGCGGTAAATGATTACCTGACAGACCCTAACATGTTTTCAATTTCCGGGCCGACGGCGACTCCCAGCCAGACGGCCACCTTTACGCCAACTTTTACGCCGACGGCATCGCTGACTCCGCTTCCCTCATTTACGCCAATACCGACCAGCACCTATACCCTTACGCCTACGTTCATCCCGCCGCCGCCCACGCGCACGCCGCTGCCGCGCCCCGCAAATGCCGGGCAGGCCGTCCCGATTCCGCCAAGCGGTGTAGATATGGTCGTCAACCGCGATAACGTGAATGTGCGGTTGGTTCCAGCGATTGGCGCGGAAGTCGTCGGCTTTGTTAATTCCGGTTGGTTGTTTGAAGATGTGCAGGCACGCAGCGCCGATAACGAGTGGGTGCGTGTCACGGTTGCCGGTCAGCAGGGATGGGTCGGTGTTCCCGTACTGACTCTGCTGGCGGGTGATTTGAACGCGCTGCCAGTGGCCGATCCGCGCACTATTCCCTACGGCGGCTTTGAAAATCCGCGCGCGGGCTTAACCAGCGTGACCAGCGGCATAACGGTGCGCCTGCGTGACAGCGGCATGCGCCTGCGCGCTGGCCCCAGCACAGGTTACCCCGTACTTGCCAATGCGCCGCGCTATACCATCATGCCGATATTAGGGCGTATGGCTGATAACACCTGGTTTCAGGTGAATTTCGAAGGCACGCTTGGCTGGATTAAGCTGGAAGAGGTGCTGGAATTTAACAGCCCGGATGTTTTCACGGTGCCGCCTGTTGATGGTATCGTGGCCGATGCCCTGCCATTCTCAGATAACACCTACGACAGCTATGTAGACACCCTGCGCCTGCTGCTGGCGCGGCTGGATATTGCCAAAGTATCGCTGGACGAGATTCGCGCTATCTGGACGACGATTGGCCTTGGCGGTCAGGCGCAGTGCGGTAACTTCCCCGCGCAGCCCAGTAATTTTAATATTCCTACGCCGCTGCTGGCCACTTTCAACCCGACTCTCGGCCCGATTTCCGAAGATTTCAACGTGATGATGGCCCATATCCGCGATTCTATCCGACTGCTCATCGAAGCCTGCAGCTTTCCGCAGCCCGCAGCCGGTTCCGTCGGTTCTGGCGCGGTGAGCATCGGGCTGGAATCCGCCAATAACGCAGATGCCATTTACCCTGGCTTGCGCCAGCGCATCGTCGAACTGCTGCCGCCGGATCGCCAGCTCACTGACCATGAATGTTTATTCAGGTTTGGTAACCTCACGCAAATCATCCCGCGCCTGCTCAACTTGACCCCGGTTGTCATGCGGATGGACAGCAACGAGCGTGTGCTAGGTTTCTGCTTTGACGGTACGGCGGGGCAGCAGTTCCGTATTGAAGGGCTGCGTGTGAGAGGCAATATCACGCCGCAGTTCACCGTCAGCAGCTTCAATGATCCGACCAGTTTCATTGCCAGCGGGCGGCTGCCGTTAGAGACAAATTATGTGGCTTTGAACAATATTCTGATCCCTGAAACCGGGCAGTATGTGGTTATCATCAGTGATACTTCTACGCCGCTGGACGGCGATCTGGCAGGCGATCTAGCCGTGATGCTCACCGACTTGACCATGTTCGGCGGGCAGGCGGGGCAGGGCATCGCGCTGGATGCGAATGGCAACGTGATCACCAATCCGAATATTGGTCAGGTGGTCATCACGGCAGCCCCCATCTTCATGGAGGGTACGCCATCTGGAATGATCTTGTGTCCGTCTGTCCTGTTCACCTGCGCTCAGCTTTTGTCCTGCGAGGAAGCGCAAGCCTGCCTTGCCGCCGGTAATACCAGCCTTGATCCGGATCTGGATGGGCTGCCCTGCGAGGAAAATCTCTGTTTTGGCGGCTAGCTAGGGCAAAGCGCATTTATGCCTCTCACCCACGCAAGCAGGGCTGAGGGTCGAAATCCGAATATTCAAATGGGTTTTTAGAGAGGGCGTTGTGGTAAAGACGCCCTTTCGTGTTGCAGTCGTAGAGCCGATAAATGCTGTCAGCCGGTATAATCATGCGGTGTGGAGGCTGTATGGCACGTTTTCGGTTCATGTTGGGCATTCTAGGGATGGTATCCGGGCTTGCCGCCTGCAATTTCGATGTACCTGTTGTTACGCCCACGCTTGCGCCAACATTCACCCCGCAAGATACCCGGACGCCTACGCTCACACCTTTCCTAACGCTGACCCAAACACCGACGGAAACCCGAACCTCTACGCCGCTGCCGACTGAAACAGATACCGAAACCGTAACCCCGATTCCGACGGAAAAAGCCAGCCCTACGCCGAGCGAAACGGCGATTCCCTCTCAGACGAATAGGCCGACGGACACCCCAACGAATACTTTTACGCCAACTTACACCCCTAGCGATATGCCATCCAGCACGCCGCGCCCAACTAGCACCGATACTTTCACGCCGACAATCACCGACACGTTGATTCCAACTGATACCCATACTGCAACTCTGACGCCTACAGCCACGTTTACGGATACCTCTACGCCGCTGCCTAGCCCTACGCCCTTGCCAACTATTGCCCCGGCGACGACCACGCCGCTGCCCACGCGCACACTCACGCCATCACCGACGCCAACCAGCACTTCGACGAGTACGTTTACGCCTTTCCCGACGGCTACCCTCACACCGGGCATCGTGCCGTTGGGTGAACGCCCGGAATTGACGCAGACGGCTATCGCGCTGCTGCAAACCGCCAATGCCATAGCCGGGCAAGCCGCGACCCCGATCACCACGCTGGTGCCGGTGAATCAGCCGCCAACGCCAACGCCATTTACGCCGCTGGCAATCACGTTGGACTTTGTGACCGCGGCGCCCGGCACTGAAACCGCCCTGATCTTCACCCCCACCCCCGGCGCTTCAACAACCCCTGAAGGCGTAGGCGAAATCACGGTCACGGCGGTTGTGCCAAGCACTACACCGCTGCCGACAGACATCAACCTGATCCCCAATGATCCGTCTTTGAATGCCACCGCCGCCGCGCCGGGAACGCGCTCATTTGCGCTTTCTACTGTGGGCGGCGCGGTGGTGGGCACATTGTTTGAGCCGCCCGGCGGCGCGGTTAATTTCTCGGTCAACAGCGTGAACGGTTCGATTGCCCGTGTAGACGCGCAGGGCGCAATTTTCCTCTCGCCATCGTTTACCGAAGGCGGCGCTCGCCTTGAAAATTCACCTTTCTCGCAGTTTCCGCCGGAGTCGGCAGAGAGCAATAATGCGCGGGTGGCACAGGTTGCGTGGTCACCTGATGGCCGCTATTTGGCCTTTCTGGTAGATACCGACAGCGACGAAAATACGCAAAACGACTCATCAAATGACGGCGTGTGGTATCTCGAACCCGGCGTGGTGACTTCAACCGATCCCACCTATCAACTGGTGCGGGACTGCCCGCCGGAAGCGGGCTGCGCATTGGTAAATCCGCCGGAACGCCGCCGCAGTCAGTATTTCCAGTGGAATTTCCAGAGTAATGCGCTGCTGGTGGCGGTTGAGCTGGTAGATGAAGGGCGGCGTGGTTTCGTGATCGTGGATACCGTTCCGGACTCAAACTACGCCTCGGTGCCACAGCCGGCCTATCGCTACGAATTTGCCTCGTGGGTTCCCGATGGGGGCAGCCTGATCGTCAGCGGCATTGGCCCGGATGGCGCAGCCGCTGTACGGCGCATTGATCGCGCTTCTGGCGGCGAGAGCATGATTTTCAACGGCTCAGCCAACGGGCTGTATGTTCAGAACGCGGTTGAGCGCACCAACGGGCAAATCTATATGCTGGCCGCTTCGGGTGGGCCGGGGCCGGTGGCGCTGTACAACGCCAGCGGTACGCCAATGACCAGGTTGATTGGCAGCAGCGCGCCGGTTCGCGTCGAATGGAGTCCGGTTCGTGATGCGGTGCTGGTGGTGACGATAGAGAACAACCTGCCGCGCTATTTTGTGGCTGAAGTGAACGGCAACCTGCAAGAGATCACGCAGCAAGTGGCCGATGCACTGGCAGTGGAATGGGTGACGAATACACCTCAAGGCGCGATATTGTCAGATGCCCCGGCAGAAGCACCGCCTGTGGACACGCCGCCGCAGCAGGTTTCGGATTTTACGCCGAATCAGCAGGTGCGCGTATCCTGGCCTGATGGCTTGAATGTGCGTGACGCGCCATCGCTTAGCGGCAATATTCTTGAGGGGCTGAACTTCGACGCTGTGCTGACCATTGTTGGCGGCCCTATCGAAGGGGAGGGGCTGCGCTGGTATCTGGTGCAAACGGCTTCTGGCGTGTCTGGTTTCGTGGCTGAAGGGCTGGATGGGCAGTATTTTCTTCGCGCCCAACCGTAGAACGGATTAACAGCGCATGTTGTGGGCAACACTAAGTCCAAATGGAGCTTAATTTTGAAGACGCTAGCCGGCGAAACAATGTCTATTCTCGGCGTATTGTTTTTTATGGCGGCTGCCACAATACCAGCCGCCGCGCAATCCGGGGTTACCAGCGGCTGCGCGAATAGCGGCATATATGGCAGCCGGGAAATCGCGCTGGAATCTGGCGGCATGCAGCGCAGCTATCGCCTGTACGCACCTGAAACTTTGCCAGCAGATCAGCCGGTTCCGCTGGTATTGAGCCTCCATGGATACGCTTCAGATGCGCCTCAACAGGAAGATAACTCCGGTTGGAATGTGCTGGCAGATGAATACGGCTTTATCGCGGCCTATCCACAGGCGACTGGCGCACCTGCGCGCTGGTTTGGGGGCGACCTTTGGCAGGCGGCTGAATCTGCGCGTTTGGTTGACGATGTGGCGTTTATTCGTGCGGTGGTCGATGATATCGGCGCGCAATACTGCCTTGATTTGAGCCGGGTTTACGTGAACGGCATGTCCAACGGAGGTGGGATGAGTAACCGTCTGGCCTGCGAAGCTTCGGATGTATTTGCCGCGGTGGGCGGGGTTGCGGGGGCGTATGCCAGCTTTGGCGACTGCGTTCCGGCGCGTCCTATGCCATTCATCGCTTTTCATGGCACGGATGATCGTATTGTGCCTTATGAAGGATGGAACCTCATGCTGCCGCCGATTCAAGAATGGGCGTTGGGCTGGGCGGGGCGTAATGGCTGTGATTTGACACCGGAAACGCTTCCCCCTACCGGTGAAGTGACCGGCATTCGCTATACAGGCTGTGAACAGGACGCGGAGGTTGTGCTATTTACGGCAGATGGCGGCGGGCATACATGGCCGGGAAGTGAATCGCCATTTTCTTTTCTGCTCGGAAGAACTACGCAGGATATCAACGCTTCGGCGGAGATGTGGGCGTTTTTCAGCCGCCATCAGTTAGAAGGCTAGCAAAAATTATCCCTCAACTGCTGCTCCCCTTCTTCCCACTCGCGTGGAAGAAGGGGAGCAGCGCATATTTACCTTGCTGACCTTGCTGACTGAAAATAGGTCGCCGGGAAAATATAGTATGGCGCTGCCGGGGTGCCAACCGCACTTTCGACAACCAGATTGTAATCAGCGTAATCACAGTTTTCCGGATCAGCGTTAAATTCTGGATTAAATACCATCAGGTAAACCTCGCTGTAGGGCGCGGTATCGAAGAAACCGCCGCGTTCCAGCGGAATTGCTTCCAGTTTTTCGTCGCCCAGCACACCGACTGCCCATACTTCGAGGGGGGCATCCCCTGAAGCCCCGACAAAATACACCCCTGCTGGCATATTGAAGCGGTAGTAATTTGCGCCTAATTCCTGAACACCTTCGCCTGTAAATGTCCAGGTGCCGGTATCATTAATCGTATTTTCGATCCATACGGCAGCGTGAAACAACGGCGCCAGCTGGTAATCACGGGCAAGATTCTTCAAGCGATATGCGGCCAGCGCTTCGGGAATGGTCATGCCATGATCGCCAAGCAGGCGGGTTAGCGAGTCCCAACCTTGATACTGGGCGATATATTCCCAGTAGGTTGGTACCGCATCTGTGCCAAACAAATCTGCCAGCATTTGAATGAAGGTCCAATCACCATATTGCAACTGGCCATCTCCGGGGTCGGAAGTTGTTCCGAAGCAGATTTCAGGATACTGGTAGGCATATTCAACATAGCCAGTGGCATCCTGATCTTTGCCTGCGGATGCGGTTTCCATCCAAGTTGCGGTTGATTCGTACATCCAGTTATGGGTTTCGTTGCCATCATACCCGAATTGAAGTGCGTGGTTGAATTCGTGGGTGAAAGTGGCCCGCATGAGGCCAGTAGGATCGCTGGTATCGGTAGTTGTGTAGTCATTATCAATCACTAGATAACTGGTTGCGGCATCCTGTTCAATTTCCAATGTATTAGGGTTATCACCCACGATGGTTTCAGGGCTGGTATAGCCGAGTGAGCCTTCGCCATCACCGATCACATCGGTGATGTACACATCATAAAGATCGTTGCCGCCTAGCATTTGATCTGAAGGGGGGATGGCCCACCCCAGACGGTTGATTTGAATTTCGTAGAATTCCTCTGCTGCCTGTGCCACTTTACTGACGAATTCAGAGGTTGCGGCATCAGCGCCGCTGGTTGTGTAATGAATACGGAAATGGGGCGTATCTAACACCTGTTCCGGCCCGCTGAGGGTTATGCGGACGATCAGTTCTGAGAGGCGTTCAAGGATTTCGGGATCGCCAATCGTAACTTCCAGCGAGTAATTACCGCTGCTGCTGCCTTCCGGATAACGGGTGACTTCCAGCTCATAGGCGCCTGTTTGGGCGGCTACTGCGCCGAGTGCTGAGTCGGTGATGATGCCAAGATCGAGATCGTCATTTTCAGCGACGGTGCGGCCTGATGGATCGCGGAGAATCAGATAGGTGTCAAGGGTGCCGCTTGTCGCTTCGACTACTGCGAGGATGGCTTGCCCCTGAACCAGCTCAAATTCATAAAACCGGGATGGCTGAGCATTATTGATGCTGCCAGTAAATGTCTGAGTATTCGTTTGTGCCGCGACTCCTACTGCGCTGCCAAAGCACAAAACCACAATGATGAGCAGGAGGCGGTGATTGAATTTTGCCACGCCGAGTTTTCTCCAATGTAGATAGTAGGTCTAAGTTGATTGTATGATACTTCTTGAAAAGCTGCGCGAGGGTAAAAGTTAACACAATTAGGTTAAGCGCAGATGATTCAAGCGTAAATTGGCAAAATCGTAGCCTATTCGTTAGATTCTAAGTGGTTTATGAGTACCCATCGTACTGGAGCGATTTGGCAATGTCAGAAGTTCAACATACAGTAACAGTACGCCCTGATATAGATATCCGCGAAGATATCACCAATATTATTGTCACGTATCCGCCTCTGGCCGCCGATCGCTTTCGAATTGATGTAGATGTGGTGAATGGCGAAGTTATTTTGAAAGGCCATGTTTCTACGCCGATCACCCGGACATATCTTATTGATTATTCCGCGCTGGTGGATGGGGTGAAAGCGGTGGACAGCCAGAATTTCTATGATGATGAATCGCTGCGGTTGGCATCGGGAAAGTTCATTTCGCAGGGAATAAACGTGAATGTTCGTTCGGGGACTGTTGTGCTTTCAGGAACCCCGACGGATGGAAATATTGATGAGATTGCGCAGTCCATTGCGGCGCTTCCGGGTGTGATCCGGGTTGTGCATACGGGTAAATTTTCCGGTTAATCGCGCGCTGCCCAGCGTGTTTCCGGCTCGCCTGCGCGAAGATTGATCCACCGTGCCAGTGTGAACAGCCAATCTGACAGCCGATTCAAGTAAATGATAACCGCTGGATTGATGGTGTCTTCTGAGGTCAGGCTAACTGTCAGCCGTTCAGCACGGCGGCAAACGGTTCTGGCAATATGGACGGTAGCAGCGGCGCGGGTACCCCCCGGCAGGATGAAATTTTTGAGCGGCGGCAGCTCTGCGGTCATCTGATCGATCTCGTTCTCCAGGGGTTCGACAGCCGATTCTTCCAGCCGTTTTAACCACGCTGGCGAAGTGTCCATCGGGGTTGCCAGATCAGCGCCGATGACAAAAAGTTCATTTTGCACCCGTTCCAGCCGTTCCTGTGCGATCTCGGGCAGCGATTCGGCGCGTACCAGCCCCAACACCGAGTTCAACTCATCCACGGTGCCATACGCTTCGACGCGAAGATGATCTTTGCGCACCCGCCCGCCAGAAAACAGACTGGTTTCGCCTTTATCCCCGCCGCGCGTGTAGATTTTCATCAGCTGTTCCTTTCAGGCGCTTTTTCCCAGCGCGGCGATCAGCAAATCCAGGGCAAGCTCCGCATCAATACGCCCGGTTTTCATGCGAACGTCGTAGTCTTGAAGCATACGGTAAACCTGCTCCAACTGCGGAATAGAAAACCCGCGTGACTGGTTAGAGAGCTTTTCTGCGGCATAGGGGTGAATGCCGATTGCCCCGGCGATGGCCGCTGATGAGCGATCCCCGCCGCCCGCGAGATGTTCTTTGACCAGCAGCAGCAGACGGAACTGGCGAACGATCATGCCGAATAAGGCAATCGCATCTTCGTCTTGCGCCAGTAGGCGGTGGGCAAGCGTCGAGGCTTCACGGGAATTGCCGTGTGAAAGCGCGTCGGTCATTGCAAATAGATTAGTCTCGGCAACGTAGGGTGTGAGCAGCATCACATCCTTTTCGGTTATCGGACGTTGACCATTGGTATACGCTGCGAGTTTGGCAAGCTCACTGTCTGCCAAGCGTAAATCACTGCCCATAACCAGCGACAGCGTGCGCGCTGCGGCGGGTTCGATGTCCTGTTTCAGAGCTTTGGCGTGCTTGATAATCCACTGAGTGCTGTCTTTTGGCGCGGCGAAAAAGCGGACATTCTCTTTTGAAACTGCCTTCAAGACGCGATGTGACTCTGGCAGCTTGCTGCTTTCAACGAATATCAGCCGGGTGGATGGCGGAAGCGTGACTACAGCCGCCGCTAACTGCTCGGACATCTTCTTCGCAGTTTCGCCGCCGCCTTTGCGATTCAAATGAGCAAGCATGCCTTTGACCACAATAAGCCGGGATTCTGCTAGAAAAGGGTAGGCGGCAGCCGCCCCTAAAATTTCCGCGGCTGTGGCTTCTGTGCCATCAAACATGCTTAGATTGAATTCAGCGTTGGGCTGGCGGCGAAATTCTGCAAGAATCTGCCGCAAAAATTCATCACTGCTGTATTCGTCATCGCCGTGCAGGATCAGTAGATTTGACATTAGCTTGAGCGGGTCGTCACCCGGTGTACTGTCATCGTCCCCTCGCTGAGAGGCATCCGCACTTCTTTCCGCGTAATTTCGATCACTTCCAGATCGGCTGGATCGCCATCCGTCGTAATATGGCGCTGGAGCGACAGCCCCAACGGCTGTGAAAGCAGGATTGCGATAGAGACAAAAGACATGACCAGCGGCAGGCGGTTCAGAAAACCAGAACGGCGCGCGCCGGCCATCCCCAACATTGCGGCGATGCTGGCGAGAAAACTGGTGGTGACGAGATTGGTGCCGCAGTTCGGATGTACTGCCAGCGAACGTTCCCCGTGTTTCATGCGGCGTAAGGCTTCAGCCACAGCGGTTTGTACTTGCCCGGTGGCGACTTCGCCAAAAAGGAAGAAGCCATCACCATCGCTGCGCCCGGCCATGCTGAGCGGCTTAATGCGCGAGGATAGAATCGTAATGGTGGCATGTTCCAACCCGTGATTGCGGCGCGTTCGGCGGATCACGGGGATATTCAAAATCGGTTGTGCCTGTTCGGCAAACTGCTCAATCACAATATTTGCTCCTGAAACTTTATTGCTGTACCTGACTCTACCATTTCGCTCGAACCGTTTCCAGTAAAGACGATCCTGAACCGCAGCGGCGCGAAGGACGCGGAGAAAAGAAATCAAGCCGCTAAGACGCTCTTCCACGCACTGCGAGTTGGCACAGCAGATCGTACCGAGAGGGGGAAAAGGGCGGGCGGGCGGCGGGCGAAGCATTATTATCGGATTGCGGGTCATCAGCACTGGCAGCAAGATTGGCACAGTGATCTGAGGGACATTCAATCTGGTCAACGCTGACCGTGCCGTGATTTTGAATGGTAGCGCTGGATTCTGCGATGGCGGGAGCGACATCGGGAATGGGCGACTGGCACTTTAGGCAGGCAGCCTGAAGCGTTTCGATTAAACGGGAGAGCGTGGTTACGGGGGCGTTAGAATAGGCCATGATCGTGTTCCTCATAAACAAGATATGGCTAAAATTAGCACGGAAATCCTATTCAGTGGTGAACATTTGTTCATCATTTTTAGGAAAGGAAACCTCATCCCTCAATCCCCACTCCGCACGGGGACTGGGGGGAGGATAATGGGGTTTGAATCGCCAAGCCGCGGAGAGGGGAGGAAAAGGGCTTGAATTGAGCAATACTGCCGCTCATTTGAAACGCACTTCGCGGCCTGTGCTAAATTGCACAATTCCCACTTGTATGTATATACTGAGCGAAGCATTATGGTGTGATTGAGTACCCATGATTTAAGAGGAGATGTAGATATGCGGAAAATTTTAGGCCTAGTTTTATTGTTGGCGCTGCTGCTACCTTTTGGCGTGCAGGCGCAGGATTGCCCGCCTCAACTAAGTGCCGACGATTGCGCCTTGTTTCAATCCGGCGCAAATGGGCTTGAATCGGCGCAGTCTTTTACGGGTGAACTACAGCTTACTTCATCCATGAGCGCGATGGGCATGATAGATGTTTCGGTTACTGCCGCCGGTACCGTTCGGGCGGCGATTGGCGCGGATGGCAACCTCACCGCTGCTGAAGTGTATTTGCCAGCCGCCAGCACCGAAAGCGGCGGGTTTATGGGGATGGGCAGCGGCACGCAGGAAAATGCGCTTGGCCTGATTTACGTAGATGGAAATGTTTACATCGGCACTGGCGCGGCAAATACGCCGCTGGAATCGCTGACATGGCAAAGCACGCCGGCCAGCGGCCTCGGCGTTCGTCAGGGCTTCCCTCTTAATTTTTATGCCAATATGCCTTCTATAGCGGCTGCATGGATGCGCGAGACTACGACGCCAACAGCATTGGGCGAAGCTGCTGTTTTTACGTCAACTGCTGCTGAGCAGGGCGATGCGATGCAGGCACTGGCGCAGCTAGGTACTGCGATGGGCGGCACAACAGACGGCATTGATACTTCAGGGCTTGGCACAGATATGCTGGGTGATCTGGGGGGGATGTTCGAAGGCATGACCGGTGATGTCGAAAATAGAGCGGCGCTGCTGGTGACTGCTGATGGACAGCCGGCTGGATTTGGCGTTTCGCTCACCGTCACAACGGATATGAGCAGTATGCTAGGCGGTCTTTCCGACGCTACCGGCCAGGATACAGGGCTTGGCGATCTTGATCTGGGATCGCTTTTCGGCGACAGCGGCATGAGCCTCAGTGTGGTGAATCAGTATCGCGTTATATTCACCAGCCTGAATCAACCTGTGAGCATCACTGCTCCGGCGGATGCGGCGCCTCTCGATCCAACACTGGCATCCACGCTGACGGGTTTTGTCCCCGGCGGGCTGTTTGCGTTGGTGAACGCTTATTTCCCGCAGCAGGGGCTGCAAACGTTAGCCAGCAACCCCAACAGTCTGTTTGGATCATCGTCAACTGCGCCGCGCGTAGACCGCGGCGTAATCGAACCCGGACAGACAATCAATGGAACGCTGGAAATTGGCACGTCCAATACCTATTCCTTCACTGCCCCCGATGCTGCTGGTGCGGTGATCGCTCTATCCGCAGATTTTGATACTTACCTTGAACTTGAAAATGCCAGCGGCGAGCAGATCGCCTCGAACGATGACTATAATGGATTGGACTCGCAGATCGGCCCGATGGCGCTGCCGGGGGCAGGCCAATACACCATCATCGCGCGTTCTTTCGGCGATTTCTCGGAGGGTGCATATACCCTGTCGCTGGAATTTGTTGAGGTGACGGTTGGCGGCGGCGATGTTGCCTATGGCGACACCGTTTCTGCCACTCGCGCTGCGACTCAGGATGATCGGTATACGTTCACTGGCAGCGCAGGTGATGAGATCGAAATTCTGCTAACCAGCGAGGACTTCGACACCTATCTTGAACTGCGTGACTCAGGTGATCTGGTGATTGCGCAGGATGATGATAGCGCAGGCAGCCTGAACTCATTGATCGCCTTCACGCTGCCGTCATCGGGTGAATTTGTGATCGTTGCGCGCGCGTTTAGTGACAGCGCCGCCGGCGTGTATACCCTCAGCTTGACTAGCAGCAATACCCAACCCGTCCCAACCGTCGTTCCGGCGGTACAAGCGACCCCGACTCTTCCGCCGCTGCCGACCAAGGAATCAAGCAGTACTGCGGCAACGCCAGTACCCGGCGTTTCTGGCGGTGAAATTCGCCAGTGGGCAAGCAGCGCTGAAGCCACTTCGGAATACTCTACGAATGGGTGGGATGCAGGGCAAGTTGTTGGCGAGCCGAATACCGCAGAGTGCGGTGACTGGACAACGGCATGGGCTACGGCATCTTCAAGCGAAGCCGCGAGCATTACAGTGATGTTTGATATCGCGGTGATTGCCACGGAGATCAACATTTACCAGACCTACAACCCCGGTGCTATCGTCAGCGTTGAACTGGTGCTTGAGGGCGGCGATACGGTTGAAGTGCTGGACAGCGCCGACCCTGTAGGCAATACCGACTGCCCCGGCGTGTTCACGGTGGATGCTGCTGGCCTGAGCGCTGAACCAGTTGTGGGTGTGATCATCAATCTGGATCAGTCAATCACCGGAAATTGGAATGAGATTGACGCGGTAGAATTAGTTGGGGCGCAGCCCTAAGCAATCCGAATTGCGGATAGATGGCATTTTAAACTCTCACCCCGACCTGCTGATCGGGGTGAGAGTTTGGACAACGATATTTCCCGTTTGAATTTTTATCTAAACCTCAGGTTAAACAACTGCCCCCGAAAGCATAGGTGAGTGCGTGGTGAATGATGATGCAGCATTGGAGCAAGATTCCGCAGCCTTATTTGTGATGCTTTTCTCGGTCGTGCTTGAGGGGGAAAAGCGTCTGGCAGAGCATCTCACTACGCACGGCCTGACCGCCCCACAGTTTTATGTATTGAAGACATTGGTTGAACAGGGCGGGCGAATGGGAATTGGTGAAATTGCCCACCGCCACGGCTTGACTAACCCCACGATGACTGGGCTGGTGCAGCGCATGGAAGCGTTAAATCCGCCGCTGGTGCGCCGTGAAACGGATATGAAAGATCGGCGTGCGGTGGTGGTGATTTTGACTGAAGTTGGCAGCGAGCGTTTTCTGGCCGTTCAGACCAGTTTGTTGGGACAATTACGGGATGCGTTGGCGCTGCTGCCCGCTGATGAGCGCCGCCGGCTGCTTGAAGAGTTACAGCACTATATGGGGCTGCTGCTTTCGGCTGTTAGCGCCTAAAGCGGGGCGAGAGTGAACGCGGCTATTTATTGCCCCGAAAATAGCGCATTAACCAGCGAACATCCTTGATCAGCGCCTGTAAATTCACGCCCAGCGCCATGATCAAGACCATCGGAATCAGCCAGCTAAAGACCTGCCCAAACTCGTAAAAGTAAATAATTGACGTGCTGAAGCCGCTGTTCCAATAGCCATCCCACACGTAATACAGCGGCAGATACAGCCCCAGCGCGGTGAATGCGAAGGAGAGGATGCCGGACAGTCGCAGTATATTCATGACGACAAATGCGGCGGCGAAACCGACGCCAGCATAAGCGATGACGTTCCATGGGACGTTAGGATCGTTCAAAATCAGATAGTTATACGCCCCCCACGTCAGCGTCCCCAGCAGGAAGCCGAACAGCCCCGCCCATAACGCCCGTGCCCACCATTTCCAGAAACCGCGCAGTCGCTGCGGCAGTTCATCGCTGGTGACCACCGCCAGACCTAAGAAAATACCAAAGGTGAGGCCAGTGGAAACGGTGCGCCCCCAGATTTCGCTGAGCAGAATTTGCGCGCCAGCCCCTGCCGAAAGCGAAAGATAGACGTATATGCCCATCGCCAGCACGCCGAAAATGACTGCCGATACATAGCGCCATACGGTATGCAGCGGGTCATTGGTTAACCGCCGCCATGTATTGGCTAACCATGCATATAAGCGGGTGCCGCCCCCGGTGGATGCGGGCAGACTGTTGGCTTCATCACGGGCGAGTGCCAGTGCGCGTAATGCGCCGCGTGCGCCCATATTTCGCCGTTCTGCGATCACCTGCACGGCGGCTTCTGAGCGCAAACGGCCGATGGTGCGCGCCGCCAGTTCAGAGACGCGCGGGTTTGTATCATCGAGTGCTTTTTGTGCCAGCAGCGCATCAATATCCGGCGTATAGGCTGCGGGGCGCCAGTCGCTCGATGACCATAACCCCAATTTTTCCCATAAGGGTATGCTTCGCGCTGGGAGTGGTGAACGGGCCGCCAGTACTTTGATGGCCGCAAGTTCTGCCGCCGGGTGAGATTCAACTTGCATCGCCTGCGCGACGAGGCGCGGAATTTGCGGCGGTTCGGCATCTGCAATTTGAGCCAGATATTCCAGCGCACGGGTTCGCGCCGGGGCATTTTCGCTGCGTAGGGCATGCAGCGCCGTCCAGCGACGGCTGTCTTCGTCCACCTGCGCCCACCAGTAATCTACGGCGTAATCGTATTCCAGCGCGCCGCGCAGCAGCATTTGGCATCCGCTATCATCCAGTTCTAAGCCGTTTTCAGCGGCTTTCATGTAGTAATCGGCAATCAGGATGTAGTCGGTGACGCCGAGCAGAAAACGCCCCTGCCCGCGCTGATAAACGCGCCGGGCGCGGCTGTAGATGTCTTCCGCTTCTTGCCGCGCCATTGCCTCTGGTGTGAGCGAAACTAGCGGAAGGGCTTCGGCGGCGTTTTCCGGGCGCAGGCCTGCTTTAGAAATCAAGCCGCCAATCGGCCCGCTGATCAGATCATCAAGGTTGCGTTCTGCGGGTGCTGCGGCCTTTGGAATTTCATCGGTACGCGAAACCAGACTGCCGATGGGGACGGAGAGCAAATCATCGATCTCTACGGGTTTGGTGGCGCCGCCCGGTTTGGAGATTAGGCCGTCAAGCGGGCCGGAGATCAACGCATCCATACTCGATGATTTTATTTCGCCGGTTCTGGAGATCAGGCGGTCAACCGGCCCGCTGACGAGATCATCCAAGGCATCGGTAGAGGGGGTTAGGGCGGTGCCGCTTTTATCCACCGGCTTGGAGATTAGTCCGTCCAGAGGGCCGGAGATCAACGCATCTAGTGGCAGCGTTGAATAGCCGCGGGTTTCCCCGGTGGTTCCGGTGGGCATACGCGCCGGATCGAAGTTAAGGGTAGTTCGAGTGCCGCCTAACACCTGCTCCAGCGCGGTGAGCAGTTCGCGCATGGATTCTGCGCGTTTTTCAATGTCAACTTCGGTGGCCTGCCGCAGTACAAAATTTAATGTGGGGGGCAGCCCGGGGCGAAGTACGGTTACATCCGGCATTTCGCCGCCGCTTTGCAACTGTTTGATCGCTAGTGGAACAGCCGCGTCAAATGGCAGCTGCCCAGTGAGCATGTGATAGACCATGATGGCGAAACTGTAAATGTCGGCGCGGTGATCCAGATGATCCGAGGTGAGCTGTTCGGGCGCCATATACAGCAGCGTACCGCTTCCGGGATTTTTGGCGCGGCCTTCGGGGTCTAGCATGGTTGCCAGCCCGAAATCTGCTAGATAGGGACTCTGGTAGCTGTCCAGCAGAATATTGGAGGGTTTCAGGTCAAGATGAATAACCTTGCTGGTGTGAGCATAATCCAGCGCCTGCCCGACGGCCCTCGCCACCCGCAGCATTTCATCAACGGCCAGCGGGCCTTTCTCGATCACATCTTCCAGCGAGCCGCCGGAAACGTAACGCATGACGATGAAGAGCTGACCGGAATAATCACCAAATTCGTAGATCGGAAGAATGTGAGGATGCTCAAGCCCGGCGATGGTCTGAGCTTCGCGCTCGAATAACTTTACCGGATCCATGTCCTGCGACAGATTGCGGGCAATGGTTTTCACGGCCACCGTTCGGGCGAGCCGCTGATCGCGTGCAGACCATACATCGGCCATTCCACCGCGGCCAATGTGTTCGATTACGCGGTAATGGCTAAATTCAATTCCAACATCCATGCAGGTAAGCTACCTTTACAGTTGTCGCAGGCTGT
>JACSRP010000088.1 GCA_014879665.1 Anaerolineae bacterium
TGCGCCGGTGCCAGTTTTGACATCCAGCACGATGCCATCTGCCCCAGCGGCGATCTTCTTGCTCATGATGCTGCTGGCAATCAAGGGGAGACTGCTGACCGTTCCGGTCACATCACGCAAGGCGTAGAGGATTCCATCGGCGGGGGCAAGTGTTGACGACTGCCCGACTAAGACCAGATGATTACGCCGCACAAGACTGCGAAATTCTTCACCGGAGAGATCGACTCGAAAACCACGAATTGATTCTAGCTTGTCAAGCGTGCCACCAGAGTAGCCCAACCCACGTCCGCTCATTTTCGCCAGCGGGACGCCGCAAGCCGCCACCAGGGGCAGTACGGCCAGCGTGGTTTTATCGCCAACGCCGCCGGATGAGTGTTTATCTACGGCATATTCGATCAGGTCATGTAAATCGAGAATATCGCCTGAATTTGCCATCGCCAGAGTCAGATTGACGATTTCCTGCGAGGCCATGCCGCGAATATAGACGGCCATCAACCACGCGGCGGTTTGATAGTCTGTAATTTCCCCGCTGACCACACCATCAATGAAATATTCGATCTCCTGCTTACTTAGTTCAGCACCGTCCCGTTTTTTTTCAATAATCTCTACGGCATGCATTCGTTCCTCCTATACGCTCGCGGCGATTACGCATAGATATATTCAAAGCCGGCATACGCCGGAGACTCAACGCGATGGTGTACATGACGGACAAGGCATGCCTTGTCCCTACGAACCTCACCCTCGTTCCCCAGCAGCCATGGACAGAGGTGGGGGCATACGCAAGGCACAGGAGAGGAGAGAAGGACATTATTTACCCCTAACAAGAAATAAAAAGACCTGACGCGCCATCAAAGACTCACCAAATACCAACCTTTACTGGTTGAGCCATATCTCTCGTTCCATTACAATAGCTATCTTTGCGTTTAATGACTACTCAGGAGTTTACAAGCACGCATGAATCCTAAACAACGCCAACTGCTCATCGTTATCGCCGTGATCATCGTGGCGGCAATTGCCTTTATAGCCGTCGTGACGCTTGCGAACCGCCCATCAGGGCCAGACATTGATTATGCCAGTATTCCTCAATCGCGCACTGAAGACGGCGCATTCGTGCTGGGGCACGCTGATGCCCCTGTAACTATCATTGAATTTGCAGACTGGGCATGCTCACACTGCCAGTCATACCGCAGCACGATTGAAAATTTTATCAGGGACGAAGTGTCCACTGGCCGGGCCAAGCTTGAATTTCGCGTATTCCCGACGAGTGGCGGCCAATTAACGGTCTACGCAGGGCAAATTGCTGAATGTGCGGAGCTGCAGAAACCGGGCGCATTCTGGGAATTGCAGCCGTTCTTGTATGAACTGGCGATGACGGGACGCTACACTGAGGACATCGGGCGCGAAGTTGCCAACCGACTAGGACTTGATTATTCCCAACTGCTCACTTGCAGCAGCGAGTCTACCCGTGTGACCACTGACACAAATTTTGGCCGCACCGGCGGCGTGCAGGGAACACCGGCGATTATGGTGCGCTATGCAGACGGCGCGGCCAATTTCATCACCTACAATGGCACGACATACAGCCGCAGCGAAGTTCCCCTGGACGTTTTGTCCGGCGTGGTCAACCTCGCAAATACGAGCGGCTAAAGCGGAATTTTCTCTCCCGCGCGCTGCGAGAAGGCGCGCGGAGAGGGTTTGAACTACAAAGGAAAGAGTTTGAAAGCGAATCGCCCCGGGTTTGAGGGGCGATTCGCTTTCAAACTCCTGACCAAGCCGATATACTCGGCAGCCAACCTAACCCGTTTATATTCACGATTTGAGGACTTATGCGAACAGTGTATTGGCACCAACAGCACGTTCGGATGATCGATCAGCGGCGGATTCCGTGGGAATTGGCGCTGGTGGATTTACATGATGTAGAGGCAGTAGCCGATTCGATTCGAGATATGACGGTACGCGGCGCGCCTGCAATCGGCGCTACGGCGGCTTTTGGTATGGCGCTGGCAGCGCAGAACAGCAAAGCGCAAACCGTGCCGGAACTGCTGGGTGAACTTGGAAAGGCTGCCGACCTACTAAAAGCATCACGCCCTACTGCGGTCAATCTGGCATGGGCGGTGGACAAACTGATGGCTTCCGCCAATGGCAGCGATTTCGCAACGCCGGATGAAGTACGCGCGGCGCTCTTGAACGCCGCCCAACAGATTGCCGATGACGATGTTGATATCAACCAGCGCATGGGCAAAGTTGGCTCGGTGTTGATCAATGAACAGGATACCGTACTGCATCATTGCAACACTGGCGCGCTGGCGACGGTGGATTACGGGACGGCGATTGGCGTGATTCGTTCGGCATTCGAACAGGGCAAGCAGTTTCATGTACTGCTGGATGAAACCCGCCCACGCCTTCAGGGTGCGCGATTGAGCGCGTGGGAAATGGAACAATTGGGGGTTCCCTACGACATCATCCCGGATACAGCGGCGGGTTTTTACATGCGGCGGGGTGAAATTAAGCTCGTGCTGCTGGGTGCAGACCGGATCGCCGCGAATGGCGATTTTGCCAACAAGATCGGAACTTATCAGGTGGCGGTATTGGCTAAAGAAAACGGGATACCGTTCTATACAGTTGCGCCCACGTCTACGGTAGATCTTTCACTGGCGACGGGCGACGATATTCCGATTGAGGAACGTGACAAAAGCGAGGTTTTAGCGCCGTTTGGCAACGCGATTGCGCCGGCGCATTTCAATGCTCGCAATCCGGCTTTTGACGTGACGCCTGCCCACTATTTGAGTGGAATCGTCACCGAAAACGGGATCGTGCGGCCACCTTTTGAGGTAAATCTGCGGCGCGCGGTGATGGGTGAACAGGTCTAGGATGGCGCTCCAACCAGCCTCAACCCCCACGCTCTTAGAACGCGGGGGTAAAGCACAGCAAGTGAGGTTCCGCGAGGCCATTTAGCCCACACAAATTCTATATTCGGAATTGAGATTAGATATCTAACCAGCGGGCAAGCTGGCTTCCGGTAGGGCGTGCTGCGCCGTCACGATACTGGTACAGCAGGACGAGATCGGGGTAGTCAGTATCAATCCGCGACTGCCATTCGCCAATGCTGAACAGTTGGAGTTTGCCGCGAATACGGGCACAGCTCAGTACAAAGGGCAGCCGTTCATAGAGTGCGAGTACATGGCGTTCATCGGCGCCGGGGGTGGAACGCCGGGCCATCATACCCAATGCGCTTTGCAGGCGTTTGGCATCCGGGGCGCCGCGCACCGACCACCACATACGCGGCAAATCTTCATCTTCCAACAACGGGGCGATCATGTGCGGCTCATCAGAGCGCAGCTCGTCCAGCGCCATGAGATCGGGGTGCAAATTCAACGCCTCAAGAATTTGTTGGCCGTAGGTCACCGGACTGGCGGCAGACCATTTCACGGAAAGCTGTTTCGCGGGATGGGCGGGGCGTAATTCGGAAGAGCGTTCTACCGTGACCAGTTTGGAAGATTCAGGGATTACCCCTAGTAAGGCGTTGAGCAGCGTCGTTTTACCGGATTCAGGCTCGCCTACAATCGCGATTCCGTATTTTGAACCGACCATCTGGCGAAGCAGCGCCGCTGCTGACTCGATCATAAAGCCATCGTGAAGCAGCTGATCGAGATCAGGCATCGCGGGGGGATGGATGCGAATATCGGCAGTTAGGTAGGAACCATAAGGCGGCATCGCGGCTGCCAGCGAAACGCGCCGGCTATTGACCTCCAGCCCGGTTTCAATTACGTCAATATCATCGGAGGGATTGACGCCAGCATCTTCTAGCAGCCGCCGGATAATGCGATTAAGGTGGGCTTCATCCTCGAAGATCGGGCCGATGGATTCAAGTTCGCGGTGACCATAGCGCACAGACGCGGCACGGGCGCCGTTGAGATAAATGGTGGTGATACGTTCGTCTGCAAATAACGAGTCTAGCGGGCCGTAGCCAAACACTTCAGAATAGGCTTGCTTCACGATCCCGGCTTTATCATCGCTGGTGACATTCAGGCTCTCTACAGCAAAGACATATTCAGCCGAATCGAGGATGAGCCGCAGCCGCTGGCCGCGGGTTTTGGCTTCGGAAAGCGCCACGCTGCCATCTCCATGTTCGACAAAGAATTGATCTACCACCCGTTCAACGAGGGCGGCAATCGAATAGAGCCGCGTACCCATACGCCCTTCAATCAGGCGGGGCATCACCGGCTTTGATGCGTTAGGCGGATCGTTTGATTGTGACTCGTTCATGGGACGGTTAAAGCTCGCTCAAATCAAGTCGGATCTGGCTCTGTTTCAGCCGTTGGCGATCAATCTGTGGCATTGAAGGAAATTTTCGCATCTACAAACAAATAAAGGGGCTGTGGTATACTCCCGCCTGTTTGTCACCCATCGAACACCTAATGAGAGAGTCAATGGATATCATTGTAACGGGTTCCATCGCCTACGACTACCTAATGCGATTTCCCGGCCACTTCTCCGAACACTTCATCAAAGATCAACTTCACCGCATCACCCTGAGCTTTCTGGTTGAAGACATGACCCGTCACTGGGGGGGCATTGGGGCGAACATAGCCTTCACGCTCGGTTTACTGGGCATACGATCCAAGCTGTTCGGCACCGCCGGGCGCGATTTTACCGATTACCGGGAGTGGCTGGAAAAAGCCGGCGTAGACACCTCAACGGTTCAAGTGATCGAGTCTGTATTTTGCGCGTCATTTTTCGCAAATACCGACCTCGACAACAACCAGATTTCCTCGTTTTACAGCGGCGCAATGGAGTATTCAAAGCAGTTCACTATTGCCGATATTTACGACGGCATTCCCGATTATGTGATTATTTCACCCAGTGACCCTACAGCAATGCTTCAGCTTGCTGAAGAATGCCGGACTCAGGGCATACGCTTTATTGCCGACCCCGGCCAGCAAGTTGCCCGTTTCAATGGCGCGGAACTCAAACAGTTCATTGAAGGGGCGTATGCACTATTTGCAAACGACTATGAAGCGTCACTGATCGTTGAAAAGACGGGAATTTCGCTAGATGAAATCCAACGGCTTGTAGAGGTGGTGGTGGTAACACACGGGCCTGATGGATCGGTCATTTATGTGGATGGTGGTCAGCATGACATTCCGGTTGTCACGCCTGATCAGATTTTGGACCCGACCGGCGTTGGCGATGCTTACCGCGCCGGATTTCTGTATGGGCTGGCTAACAGATTGCCGCTGAAGGTGTGCGGTGAAATCGGGGCGCTGGCGGCGACCTATGCGCTGGAGCAGGTAGGCCCACAAAGCCATCATTTTACACACGATGAATTTTTCGCCCGATTCCGCCAGCATTTTGGCGAAAACAGCCCGCTGCTTGAATCAGGAAAATCTCATTCCATTACTGCTTAACCCGGTAACAACAGCATCGCTAATGCTGATTAAGAACATAAACCCATAGCCATTTATCAGGAGTTTTCATGACGCTCAACCGCGAACACGACATTAAGAATTTGGAACTTGCCACCGGCGGGCGCTACCGTATCGAATGGGCAGAGCGCGAAATGCCGGTACTGCGCGCCATCCGCGAACGGTTCAAGGCAGAAAAGCCGCTAGCAGGTATGCGCGTGTCGGCTTGCCTTCACGTCACCACCGAAACTGCAAATCTGATGCACACGCTTCAGGTTGGCGGCGCCGATGTCGTCTTATGCGCTTCAAACCCCCTCTCGACACAGGATGATGTCGCGGCCTCACTGGTCACCGACTACGAAATTCCTGTGTATGCGATTAAGGGCGAAGACAACGAAATCTACTACGATCACATCAAGGCTGCGTTAGATCATCAGCCGCATATTACGATGGATGACGGCGCAGATCTGGTGAGCACCATTCACAAGACGCGCCGTGAGCTGCTGGAAGGTATTGTTGGCGGCACCGAAGAAACCACTACCGGCGTCATTCGCCTGCGGGCGATGGCAAAAGACGGCGCACTGGAATTTCCGGTCATCGCCGTGAACGACAGCAACACCAAGCACCTGTTCGACAACCGCTATGGTACCGGGCAAAGCACGCTGGACGGGGTGATCCGCGCAACCAACCTGCTGATCGCCGGACGTACGATTGTAGTTGCCGGTTATGGTTGGTGCAGCCGCGGCATCGCTGACCGCGCTCGCGGCCTTGGCGGCAACGTGGTTGTGACTGAAGTTGATCCGTTACGCGCACTAGAAGCATTGATGGACGGCTTTCGGGTGATGCCGATGGCCGAAGCGGCGCGCGTTGGCGATATTTTCATCACCGCCACTGGCGACATCAACGTGCTGGACGTGCATCACTTCGAGGTGATGAAGCCCGGCGCGCTGGTCGCAAATTCAGGCCATTTCAACGTCGAGATTAACCTCAAGGGGTTAACCGAAATTGCAGAGGGCGCGCCTAAATTAGTTCGCCCGTATGTTGAGGAATACCGCGTAGGCGGCAAGCCGCTGTATGTACTGGGTGAAGGCCGCCTGATCAATCTGGCGGCGGCAGAAGGCCACCCGGCCAGCGTTATGGACATGAGCTTCGCAAATCAAGCGTTAGCCGCTGAATACATGGTCAAAAATCATGCAGACCTGTCATCCAACGTGTACACCATTCCGCTAGCGATTGACAATGAGATTGCGCGTTTGAAGTTGGAGAGCATGGGTATCGCCATTGATACACTTACCGATGAGCAGGCACATTATTTGAGCCAGTGGGAAGAAGGCACATAGCTAATCTACGGTTCAAAAGGAGGATTTAAGCGATGTTACGCATAGGTCTTAGACTAATACTCACTCTCGTGGCTGCTGTGGTGCTGGCCGCTCCAATCGGGGCGCAATCAGCCGATTCTGCACTGCTGCGATTTGTAAACGTGATTCCCGGAGCAGCAACGCTGGACGTATTTGTAGATGGTCAGCTTTCTGTGACCGGGCTGAATTATGGCGAAGCGAGCCTGTATATTCCGGCTCCGGCGGGGGTGCATACGGTTGTCGCCACGCAAGCAGGCGTCACCACACCGCTGTGGCAGCAGGAAATTAACGCCAACGCAGGCGCGGCGCTGACGCTGGTCGCTTCTTCCACCAGCGCGCTCGGTTTTCAGACGTTCATGGATGATCTAAACCCGCTGTCTCTGGGGCAAGCACGACTGACGGCTGTTCACGCTGTTGCAGACGCTTCAGCACTTGATATTACGCTGGCAGATGGACGCGCGGTTATTCCCGGCCTCACCTACAATGTGCCTTACGGCACTCTCGATGTGCCGGTGGCGGTTTATGAAATCATGGTACTTCCCGAAGGGGAGTCTGTAGAGAACGCCCTGATCGGGGTAACATCGCTCAAGCTCAACAGCAGCACTTCGTATATGGCAATCGCTTACGGCACCAGCAGCGATGCAAACCTGCTGGTTTTGAGCGCGCCAACGCTGCCCGAAGCTGGCGCCGACTTCAGCGGCGGTTTCGTGCGCGCGGCCCATGCCATTCCGGGGGCGCCAGAAGTAGATGTATACCTCGATGATACGCTGATCGCGCCGTCGCTCGCTTCCGGTGAATCAACGGTGTATATGGCTCTGCCCAGCGGTGAATATGAAATGAGCCTGCGCTTGTCGGGCGGGACTGATGTTGTTGAAAGCGCTCAGCTGACTGTTTCAGAAGGACAGCATAGCTCGGCACTGGTGCTTGGCACTCCGGAAAATGTAGCTATTGAAGCCGTTGAAAGCGATCTCAACGGAATTACGCCGGAGATGGCACAGGTTCTGCTGGTCAACACGCTGGCAGATGGTTCAGCTTCGGTGTCAACCTCAACAGGGGATAAGCTCATCAACGATGCCGCCGCCGGATCTAGCGCGACGGCTGAACTTGCGCCCGCCGAAGCGACGCTGATCGTCTCAACTGATATGAGCGACGCAACGGTTGAACTGAACGGCAGCATCTATGGCGGCGTATTCTATGAGGTCGTCGTCGCATCTGGTGAAGGCGGCCCCGAAGTGATCGCGCTGCCGCCGGTGAGCATCAACATGAATCTGTCCAGCGCGCCGGGCGATACGACACTCAACCGCCCGACCACTGAGCCAACCGCCGCACCAACGGAACCACCGGCAGCGCCTACGGAAGTGGCTGCCCAACAGACACCTGCCGCCGGCGAACCTACTATCGCACCTGCGACTGCGGCGCCTACGACGGCAACAAGCGCCAATCCTACAGCGCGGGTGAATACCAATCCCGGCGCAAACATCCATATGCGCCAATTTCCAAGCAGCGAAGCCTTCTCGCTAGCGCTGATCCCATCCGGCACTACGCTGGACGTGCTTGGCCGACCAGGCGAACCAACCTTCCCGGTTGGCGTGACGGTGACGCCAGATCCGAGCGCCACGCCGTTTGTTGACCCGGTAACACTGTTAGAACCCGATACCGATCTCGATCCAGCCACTACATGGCTGTTCTTAGAGTTCAATGCGCCGGATGGCGGCACTATCTCGGGTTGGGCGAACGCCCTCTATCTGGTGGTGACCGGGACGGACGGCAGGCCGCAGCGATTGGCAGATTTGCCGTTGATACCGGAAAACCGCGCTGGTCAGGCGAACAGCACTTTCGAGCTTACCCCAGTACCCACCACGCCGTTTGAAGATACGATCGTGGCGACGATTGACCGCCTAAGCCCCGGAGCGAATTTACATCTGCGGCGTTCCCCATCGGCAGGGGGCGAATCGCTCGGACTGATCCCGGCTGGAACCCAACTCCCGGTACTTGGTCAGCTTGACACCGGCGAGTGGTATGAGGTGGAATTCAACGGGCAGCGAGGCTGGATTTCAGCGGCCTATGTCAGCCTGTCGTTCAACGGCAACAGGTTCGCGCCGGAACAAGTGCCGGTGCTGGCAACCCCAACGCCAACGGCGACGGTTGAGCCAACACAAGCGGCTTAACTGCTCATTCACACATTTTAAGGTGGGGTTCCGAATTTTTAACCGGAGCCCCACCTTAGAAGCTCATCCACAGCGATGATATTTTCCTAGAGGACGTTACTCATGGCAAAACGCGCCCTAATTACCGGCGTTACCGGTCAGGACGGCTCCTATCTGGCTGAATTTTTGCTGGATAAAGGCTACGAAGTATTCGGAATGGTGCGCCGTTCAAGTTTATATAACTTCGAGCGCATCCAGCATATTCAAGATCGCATCCAGATTATCACCGGCGACATGAGCGATCAAACCAGCCTGATTGCCGCGCTGCGCGAATCTCAACCCGATGAAGTTTACAACCTCGCGGCACAGAGTTTCGTGCAAACCTCCTGGCCGCAGCCGGTCTTCACAGGCGATGTGACGGCACTAGGCGTGACCCGCCTGCTGGACGCAATCCGCACGATAAACCCGGACATCCGCTTCTATCAGGCGTCCAGCAGCGAGATGTTTGGCAAAGTGCAGGAAGTGCCACAGCGCGAAACCACGCCTTTCTACCCGCGCAGCCCGTATGGCGTCGCTAAGGTTTACGGCCACTGGATCACTGTGAACTATCGCGAAAGCTATAACATGCACGCAACCAGCGGCATTTTGTTCAATCACGAGTCGCCGCGCCGCGGGCTGGAATTTGTCACCCGCAAAGTGACCTTTCACGCAGCGAAAATTGCGCTCGGCCTCGCCAATGAACTGCGCGTGGGCAATCTCGACTCGCAGCGCGATTGGGGATTTGCTGGAGATTATGTTGAGGCTATGTGGCTGATGCTTCAGCAGGATACGCCGGATGATTTCGTGGTGGCTACGGCGAAAACTCATTCGGTGCAGCGGCTCATCGAAGTGGCCTTCAACTGCGTAGGCCTTGAATGGTCGCGCTATGTGGTACAAGACCCGAAGTTCATGCGCCCTGCCGAGGTGGATCTGCTGATTGGCGATCCGAGCAAAGCCCGTGAAAAACTGGGCTGGGAGCCGAAGGTTAGTTTTGAGGCGCTGATCGAAATGATGGTTAAATCCGATTACGACAAACTGAAACAGGAACATCGCCCGTAATATCGTGCAGCTGATAGATACCCACTGTCACCTTAATTTCGATGCTTTTGACGAAGATCGAGATGCGGCCATCGCCCGCGCTGCTGAAGCGGGGATAAGCCGCATCTTAATTCCAGCTACAGACATGCAAACCTGCGATCAAGGCATCGCGCTGGCAAGTGAGCATGCAGGGATATGGGCGGCGGTTGGTATTCACCCGAACAGCAGCGCCGATCTTGAGCCGCGATTCATTGAAGCATTGCAAGAGAAAGCGCTTCATGCGAAAGTGATCGCGATTGGCGAAATCGGGCTGGATTATCATTGGGATACCAGCCCTAAAGCCGCACAGCGGCGCGCATTTGAGGCGCAATTAGAACTTGCCCGAATGCTGGAGCTGCCAGTCATCATCCACAATCGCGAAGCCACAGATGACGTTCTGGAGATTCTAGAACGCTGGGTTCAGACACTCCCCGCCAGCATAAAAGAACGCCCCGGCGTGCTGCATTCATTTTCGGCCTCCCCCGAAGCCGCTGAACGGGCGCTAAGGGCGGGGTTTTATCTCGGCTTTACTGGCCCGATCACCTTCAAAAATGCAGATGAACTGCGGTATATCGCCGCACGCGCACCGATTGAGCGGATTCTGGTTGAGACTGACAGCCCTTATTTGACGCCAGCGCCCCATCGCGGCAAGCGCAACGAGCCAGCTTATGTGCGACTGGTGGCGGAGCGACTGGCGGCACTGCGGCAGATTCCGATTGAAGCGATGGCCGCGCAAACTACGCTGAATGCGGAAACCCTATTCAGGTTTAGTTTCGGGTAGATAATACGTTTAGACTCTAACCTGCTGCACTTTCGGGCGCACTTATAGTCCACGCTCACCCACTGATTTCCAGATTCTACCGGTGTCGTCTGACGCTCAACACCTTTCTTGATACAATGACAGATGTTTGGGCGTCTATTACGGCGAGAAACTATGCCTTTAGTATCCATCGTGATCGTGAGTTGGAATGTAAAAGCACTGCTGGCGAACTGCCTTGCGAGCATTTACGAAACGACGGCGGGACTTGCGGTTGAGATCATTGTGGTTGATTCCAACAGCGGCGACGGCACAGTGGAATTAATTGGGCGGGACTTTCCCCATGTGAAACTGCTGGCGCTGGCTGATAACGTCGGATTTTCACGGGGCAACAATCTGGGGATCGGGATTTCGACAGGCGAATATATTTTCCTGCTCAATCCAGACACATTAGTCAAACCTGAGACCATCCAACAGCTTGCTGCCTACCTTAACGATCATCCAGAGGTGGGTATTGTTGGACCACGAACGCTCAACGGGGATGGCACGACACAATCCACCCGCCGCCGCTTCCCCACCTTGCTGACCGGGCTATTTGAAAGCACATGGCTGCAAAGCATCGCCCCTAAAGCGATCATGCGCTGCTATTATGTTCAGGATCAGCCGGACGATGGGACTTTTGAGGTAGATTGGGTGCAGGGTTCGGCGCTGATGTTTCGCCGTGAAGTTTTCGCTCAAATCGGCGGGATGGACGAAGGCTTCATGATGTATTCGGAAGAACTGGACTGGTGCAAACGGGCGGTTCTGGCGGGCTGGCGGGTAGATTATGTTGGCGGCGCCCGGATCGTGCATTTTGGCGGCAAGAGCAGTGAACAAGCGCCAGCGCTCACTCATATTCGCTTTCAATGCAGCAAGCTGCGCTATTTTCGCAAATATCATGGCCGCGCAGAAGCTGAACTGCTGCGATTTGCGCTGCTGACAAATTATGCTTCGCAGTACATGATCGAAGGCTCAAAGCGACTCGTCGGCCATAAGCCGGCGCTGCGGGCTGAACGGATGCAGGTTTATGCTACCGTGCTGCGCTCTGGCTTAAAGGTAAGTTGATGCGAATTGGCATGATTGCAGGGGAATATCCGCCTGCCCGCGGGGGCGTGGGTGCGTACACCCGGATTCTGGCGCGGGCGCTGGTTGAACAGGGGCATGATCTGTTCATTCTGAGCAGGCCGAATGCTGAAGAGCGTGATAGTTCGCTTCAGTTAGACCAGATCAATTCATGGTCATTTGGCTGCTGGCGGCAGGTGAGCGCATGGGCGAAGAAGAACGCGCTGGAGATTGTGAATTTGCAGTACCAGACCGCCGCCTTCAAAATGTCACCGTATATTCACTTCATTCCACAGAATGTATCTGCCGCGCCGGTGGTGACGACCTTTCACGATCTGCGCGTGCCGTATCTTTTTCCCAAAGCCGGGGCGCTCAGAGAGAAGATCGTGTGGCATCTGGCAAAAACTTCTGATGGGGTGATCGTCACCAATGAGGAAGATGAGGCTCAGGTGTCTGATTTACCCCGTCATGTGATGATTCCCATTGGCAGTAATATCGAGGCGCCCTATGTGGATGCTGAGGCCATTCAGGAATGGCGGCGCAAATTGCAGCAGGGCAACGAGCAATTGATCGCCTTTTTCGGGCTGATCAACGCTAGTAAGGGATTGGACGTGCTGGTTGACGCGCTCAAGAGTTTGCTGACCACGGGGGAAAATATGCGATTGGTGATTATTGGCGATACAGGAAGCAGCGATCCGACGAATATAGGCGTTCAACAGGCGATCACTGAACGGATTGTCTCACTTGGCATCAGCCATCAGGTCACATGGACGGGCTACCTACCGGATAGGCTGGTGGCGGCGGTGCTTAATGCGGCTGATGTGATCGCCCTTCCCTTTCGTGACGGCGCGTCATATCGTCGCGGCAGTTTAATGGCGGCGGTGCAGCAGGGATGCGCCATTGTAACCACACAGCCCCAAACACCAGTTAAAGCCTTTGTAGACGGCGAAAATATGTGTTTAATTCCACCGGATGATGCTCTGGCATTGGCGAAAGCACTGCGCAGTGTGCTGCAAGATTCTAGATTACGAGGGCGATTGAAACAGGGGACGGCGACGCTATCCCAACTTTTTGAATGGCCGGATATTGCCCTTAATACTGTGCAATTCTTCGAGCAGATAAAAGCCTTATGCAGTCACTAAAACCAAAGCAATTCCTCTGGCCGCTGGTGGCGATCTATGCGGTACTGGCGATCATCTACAGCACACTCACGCCGATATTCGAGGCATCGGATGAGCTGTGGCACTATCCGATGGTCCATTATATTGCCACCCATCACTTCAATTTACCGGTGCAAGATGCTGCGGTGGCAACTTTATGGCGGCAGGAAGGCAGCCAACCCCCACTCTATTATCTAGCCGCGGCACTGCTGACTTCAGGGATAGACACTAGCAATCTTGAATTTACGCGACGGCAAAATCCACATGCCGATATTGGCTTTGTGCGCCCGGATGGCAACCTCAATATGATCACCCATCGGGATAATGCCGAAGGTTTCCCGTGGCAGGGCGCCGCGCTGGCCGTGCATATCGCGCGATTATTTTCAATCGTATTGGGCGCTGGCACCGTTATGGTGACCTTTGCGCTAGCCAGTGCAATATTTCCGGATCGCCCGGTGGTGGTGGTTGGCGCAACCGCACTGAATGCTTTCCTGCCTATGTTTCTATTCATTAGCGGGACAGTCAACAACGATAATATGTCCAACCTGCTTGGCAACCTGCTATGTTTGTTGATCGTTTTACTGCTACGGTCAAATCAAGCTCCACGCTGGCGCGATTATATTATTATCGGATTGGTGGCGGGCGGCGGGCTGCTGGCAAAGCTCAATATTGGTTTTTTAATTCCGCTGGTGGGCGCCGCCTTTCTCGTATTAAGCATCCGGCTGAAGAACTGGCGGCCGCTGATCTTCGGCGCAATTATTTCCGGCGGCATCACCATTCTGATTGCGGGCTGGTGGTATGCGCGCAACTGGCAGCTTTATGGCGATTTCACCGGCCTGAATGTATTTCTAGATATTGTTGGGCGGCGAGTGATTCCAACAAATGCCGCGCAGCTCTGGGCGGAACGGAACAGCTTCACGCAGGCTTACTGGGGGCTTTTCGGCGGCATGAACGTGCCGATGCCGGAGACCGTCTATGCCATTCTAAATATTATCGGCGTGATCGGGCTGGTAGGAGCGCTGGTTTTCATGCTGGTCACGCTGTTCAAACGTGCATGGCCACTGCAACGATGGTTGCTCATTCTGCCGCCGCTGTTGTGGAGTATCATCAGCTTTTTATCGTATATTCGATGGACTGCTGAGACACAGGCTTCACAGGGACGGCTGCTCTTTGGCACACTTTCAGCTATTTGCATGTTCATGGCGCTAGGCCTGACATGGTGGTGGCCGCGAAGGCTGCGCCCGGCGGTGATGGGTGTCGTCAGCTTCGGCTTTCTCACCGTCGCTGCGCTGGCGCCATTTCTGGTGATCGCCCCCGCCTATGCTAAACCTGAACGGTTGGCGGCACAGGAAGCGATTTTAGTGTTCCGCGACGCTGAAGGAAGGGGCATCGCGCTGAGCGAATACAGCATTCGGGAAAATATAGTCACACCTGACAGCACCGTCTGGTTAGACACCCGCTGGCAAATTGACCGCGCGGTTAATCAGAATTGGAGCTTATTTACGCATCTGGTGACGCCTGACGAGGTGATTATCGCGCAGCGTGATGTATATCCCGGCGGCGGGCTGCTGGCAACCGCAGATTTAAATTCCGGATTCGCGTGGAACAATCCGATTGCCATTCCGATACCCGGAATTGCCTATGCGCCGATGCCCCTGACTATTGAATTAGGGTGGTATAACATTGAAACTGGCGAACGCTTACGGCTGGAAAACGGCGATGAGACGATTGTTTTAGGTCAGGTGCAGTTAGTGCCGAGCGAGTCCGATCTGAACGTTCCAAACCCGACCACGCTCGATTTCGGGCATCTTCTGGAACTCGTCGGCTATGAAGTGAGCGATATCAGCCCGAATGCGGGGCAGGAAATAACGCTCGCGCTGTACTGGCGCGCATTACAACCTATACCGGACGACTATACAATTTTCGCGCACATCATTGATCCGGCAACCACAGGAATTTACGCGAGTTCAGATGCACAGCCCGCTGTAGGCTCCCGGCCAACCTCAGGGTGGCAGCAAGGCGAAATCATTGAGGATAGGCATACGCTAATCGTCAATTCAGACACGCCGCCAGCTATTTACGAGCTAGAAATTGGCGCTTATCAGCAGATAGACGAGCGTTTTGAGCGCCTACGTTTGATCACGGGCGAGGGCGCCCTGGCGAATGACTTTGCCTACCTGACACGGGTGCGGGTACTGCCGCGTGAGGATATTTCTCAATGAAACGCCGCTGGCTGCGCGATGCTGCGGCAGTGGCCGCACTCATTCTGTTATGGTTATTCTTTTTCTGGCGACTGTTCACGCCGATTAGCGCCGATCAAGCTTCGCTGAAACAGGGCGATTTCTCCGCGCAGTTTGTGACTTTTGCCGCATACCAGTACGAGCGATTGAGCAACGGCGAAATCCCGCTGTGGAATCCCTATAACAACGGTGGTTTCCCGTTCATCGCAGATACACAGTCAGCCGTTTTCTACCCTCCACGATTAGCGACTATTGCACTGGCAAAACTTAGCGGCGGCTGGTCATATCATGCGCTTGAGTTAGAGATGACCGCGCATGTTCTGGCCTACACGCTGATGATGTATGCCTTTGTTCGGCGCTTAACATCGAATCGCAAAGGCAGCGTCGCAGGTGGTTTGACGGCGGCGGTCATCGCGGGATATGGCGGCTTTTTAAGCGGATACCCGCCCTTACAACTGGCGCTGCTGGAAGCCTGCATCTGGCTGCCGATGGGCGCGCTTGGCTTGCTTGAAGCCGCGAGAGGCGATCAGCCCCGCTATCGCTGGTTAGCGGTCACTGGAGTCGCGCTCGGCCTATCGTGGCTGGCTGGACACCCGCAAAGCAGCTACTTCCTCACACTGTTCTATCTTTGCTACTTCGCCTATCTGGTTTATGCCCATCGCTGGCGCTGGACAGTCTTTATAGGCGGAACGGCGATCTTCGGGGCGCTGGCTTTCGGCGTGGCCGCGATACAACTGATTCCCGGCCTTGAGTATTTGCCTCTCACCGCGCGGGCTGACTTCACCTTTGACGCGAAAGCCAACGGCTTCCCGGTACAAGACCTGCTGCAAATGCTGTTTCCCGGCATCCTCAGCCTATTTTCGCCGCTGTATGTCGGGTTTGTGGCGCTAGTGCTGGCGATCATTGCGGTATGGCGCAAGATGCCGCAGGCCGCCTTTTTCGCCATTGTTGGCTTTGCCGCGCTGCTGTGGAGCTTAGGCGAAAACGGCGCGCTCTACCCCGCGTTATATAACCTCTTGCCGGGGCTGCGCTTCTTTCGCGGGCAGGAACGCGCGGCGTTTCTGGTCGCCAACTGTCTGGCGATCCTTGGCGGCAGCGGTTTAGCCGCGCTGTTTAGCTGGCATCCTGCAAAAGGCGATCCGGGCTTACAGCGTTTGCAGCGTGGGCTGCGCTGGTGCTTCTTATTCACGCTGGCAGTGCTGGCGCTGATCTTCGTGGTTTGGATAGGTGATCAAAACGGATACAAAGATGCGCTGGGGCATATTGCTTTCGCTGCGATCATCATTGGCATCCTCTGGCTAGCACTGCCGATAATGATCACAGCGAAAGATCGCCGCCTGCTGTGGCTGATTCCGATAGTGGTGGCTTTCGAGCTGTTTACGGTCAGTTGGAATGCCGCGAGTACCTACGATGCAATCTCACCGGAACAACAGATCTCGATCACGCCGCCAAAGGTCATCGAAAGCGTGCTAGCCGATGATGGCACATTCCGCGTAGACGGTTTTCGCGGATTCGGCGGGAATTTCGGCAGTATGTACGGCATTCAGGATATTCATGGCATCAGCCCGCTGTTTTTGAGCGATGCCCGCGCAATCATTGAGGCAGGGTTTCCAAACCCCCGCGCATGGGAACTTTTCGCCGTGAAGTATGTATTCTCGGACTGGAATGAGCTACCGGTCGCTTCTGAGGTCATTGATCAAGGGGTAGACCGTTTCGGGGCGATCAACGTACATGAACTGGAATCTCCACGCCCCTTTGCGCAAATCATGTTCAATGTGCATGAGGCAGAGAGCCATGAAGCGGCGATGCAGATGCTGAACGATCCTTCCATCAATCTACGATCCACTTTGATTCTGGCAGGAAGCGGCGATTATATATTTGACGCAGGCGAGCCTATCGCCGCGCAAATCATCAGCTTCGCGCCAGAGCGCATTGAGATTGCCGCAAATACGACAAACGATGGACTGCTGTCTGTGGCGCTGGTCTATTATCCCGGCTGGCATGCAGAGATAGACGGGCAGCAGGTGCCTATTTTACGGGCAAACGGCGCGCTCTCGGCGATTGAATTACCGGCGGGCGATCATCACGTGACCTTCACATATCAGCCGCTCAGCTTTACGATTGGGGCGATCATCAGCCTGCTGACGGGGTTGGGGCTGCTGATATTTTTTGCAATTTGGAGCATTTCAGGGCTGCGATATGCAAAGCGCTAACGGGCTGCAACAGCGTATTGGCATGATGGA
>JACSRP010000062.1 GCA_014879665.1 Anaerolineae bacterium
CTGTATCCTATTGCGGGTAAGTACTACCGCGTTGTCAATTCAATGGATGAAGCGCGGCGGCTGATTAATCCTTAGCCTTTGCCGCCAGATTTGCGGGGCTTATGACCACACTGATCACTGGCGCGGCTGGATTCATCGGCAGCCGGCTGGCAATCCGCCTTCTGGATGCTGGCGAAACCATCGTTGGTATTGATAATTTTGACCCTTATTATGATCCCGCCGTCAAGCGCAGTAACATTGCTGCTGTTGAACGGGCAGCGCCTACCGCAGATGCTTTCGCCCTGATCGAGGGTGATATCCGCGATTCTGATCAACTCTATCAAGTCTTCAAAAACCACAACATTACGCGGGTCGCACATCTGGCGGCGATGTCTGGTGTGCGTTATTCGGCAGAGCATGGCCCGTTGTATGCCGCGGTCAATGTGGTCGGTGGCGCCAATGTATTGGAAACGGCGCGCCGTCACAACGTAGAAATCGTAGTGCAGGGTTCAACTTCGAATGTTTACGGGGAAACCGCGCATTTGCCTTTCTCTGAAAGCGATTCGGCGGTTGAACCATTAGCGCCATATCCTGCTAGCAAGCGCGCCGCCGAACTTTTCGCCCACAGTTATCATCATTTGCATGGTTTGAATACGACGGTGCTGCGCTTCTTCAACGTATATGGGCCGCATGGCCGCCCGGATATGATGCCAATACGAACGCTTGAAGCCATTCTGAAAGACCAGCCAATTCAGGCATTTGGCGGCGGCGATCTCAAGCGTGACTGGACGTATATTGACGATATTCTGGAGGGCATTATCGCCGCGCTGAACAAGCCATTAGGCTTTGAGATACTTAATCTCGGCTGCGGATTCCCGATTTCGCTGCTGGAATTCATTCATATTTACGAGAAGTTAATTGGCAAGGCCGCGACGGTAGAAACCGTGCCGATGCCGGCCACTGAGATGCCGATTACCTACTGCGATAATTCCCGCGCTGCCGAACTGCTTGGCTTTGCGCCAAAAGTGAACATTGAAGAAGGACTAGCACGCACATGGGCATGGTATCAGGCGGAGATGCTGCGCCGGTAGCTGCTGATTGAGGGCTAGTACAGCGCTAGCCCTGTTGTGCAAGACATACCATCCAATTGCCACGTTTTGATACCCTCCTCTATAATGGGCAGATAGGTCATTCATACTGATCTGTTTTGTTTCAACCCAAAATTCACAGTAATACCCCGGAGTTTTCATTATGGTTGTCAATACCGCAGTTCGCCCCGGCCCGAATGGGCAGAATCTTATTGCCCGCGATGATGAGGTGATGTCTGGCTCGATTGTGCCGCGCTATCCCTTTGTGATGGCGCGCGGGGAGGGCGCGAAAGTTTGGGACGTTGATGGCAGCGAGTATATTGATTTTGCCGCAGGCATCGCCGTAACATCTACCGGACACTGCCACCCTAAAGTGGTCGCGGCCATCATTGAGCAAGCGCAAAAATTCCTGCATATTGCCGGAACCGATTATTACTATGAGGTACAGGTACGCCTAGCCGAGCGGTTGGCGGAGATTGCCCCGTTTGGCGGCGATCCGGCGCGCGTGTTTCTGACCAACAGCGGCGCGGAAGCGGTTGAGGGTGCGATCAAACTTGCGCGCTGGTATACCAAACGCCCGAACATCATCGCCTTTCTGGGGGCATTTCACGGTCGCACGCTGGGCGCAGTCTCGCTAAATGGCAGCAAAGTGGTGCAGAAGGAAGGCTTCGCGCCATTTTTGCCTGGCGTATATCACGTCCCCTATAACAATCCGTATCGCTGCCTGCATGGTCGCGAGCAAGCTGCCTGCGAAACTCACTGTATTTGTGGTGACTACATCGAAGATGTGCTGTTCAAGCGGCTGGTGCCGCCGGATAGTGTGGCGGCGATCATCATGGAGCCGATTCAGGGTGAAGGCGGCTATGTAGTGCCGGATGCCCGTTTTGTGCAGCAGCTGCGAGAGATCTGCGACAAACACGGCATTCTACTGATCGTAGATGAGGTGCAGGCAGGTATTGGCCGAACTGGTAAATGGTGGGCGATTGAGCATTTCGGCGTGCAGCCGGATATTGTTACCAGCGCGAAAGGTATCGCCAGCGGTATGCCCCTAGGCGCATTCATCTCCCGTAAAGAGATCATGTCGTGGCCGCCTGGCTCGCATGGCACTACTTTTGGCGGTAACCCGGTATCTTGTGCGGCAGCGCTGGCGACGCTCGATTTGATCGAAGCGGGATACATGGTTAACGCCGCCGAACAGGGCGTCTTCATTCGTGAGGTGCTGGAGGAAATGCAGTCACATCACCCCTCGCTGCGATATGGGCGCATTGCCGGACTTGGCCTGATGACCGGGGCGGAACTGGTACTGGATGAAGTCCGAACTCCGGCGCAGGATTTGCGTAATGCGGTTGAAAATTACGCGCTTCAAAACGGTCTGCTGCTGCTTGGCGCAGGTTCCAACACGCTGCGCTTCTGCCCGCCGTTGATGATCGAGCGCGAGACAGTGCAGGCCGGGCTGGAAATTTTCGAAAAATCGCTCACGCAAGCTGAACAGGACGCGGGGCTGTTATAGCAGCTTCCCGTTATTCCCGTGCGGCGGCATAAAGCATATCAATGGCGCGCATCTGAGCGATGCTGTCGTCCGGAGAAAATCGCGGCGGACGATTACTTAGTATTGCGTCTGCGAAATCTTCAGCCATCAGCGTATAGGGATTCGGATTTTCAACCGCGATCTGCCGGTAGTCGTCTTTGCCTTCGTGGTTCACCCAGAGGTGGACGACGATTTCTTTGACCAGATCGGCACGGAAAGGGTATTCCAACACGATGCGCCCATGTGAACCACGAATTTCGCAGAACTGCTGGTAATAGGTGCGAAAGCTGCAATCAATTTGAGCGAACGCCCCGCCGGGAAAGACCAGCATTCCGGCGAGGCGTTCATCTACGCCAGAATCTGCGCCGAATTCGGCAAAAGCCCGCGCTTCCAGCGGCTCTTCGCCGGTCATATAGCGCGAAATATTTACACAGTAACAACCAACATCCATCAAGCCACCGCCGGCTAACGCTGAACTTAGGCGCACATCATCTTCACTTTTGATTGGAAAGCCGAACGATGCTTTAATCAGGTGAATTTTGCCGATGCTGCCCTCATCAATCAACGTCTTTGCTGCCTGAATTTGTGGGTGAAAGCGGTACATGAAGGCTTCCGCCAGCAGCAGCCCGCGCGAATTGAAAGCCCGCATCATTTTCTCTGCTTCGGCGGCATCGCTGGCGAGCGGCTTTTCGCATAGCACATGCTTACCGCCTTCAGCCGCTTTGATGCTCCATTCTCCATGTAACCCATTGGGCAAAGGGTTGTAGATGGCGTCAATTTCGGGATCGGCAATCAAGTCTTCATAACTGCCATACACTTTGGGAATATTACAGTGGTTGGCAAATGTGCGGCCTTTTTCGAGGTCGCGACTGCCTACAGCGGCGACTATGCCATTATTTGACTTTTGGATAGCCGGGATAACGGCTTTCGCGCCAATCCGCGCGGTGCTGATCACGCCCCAGCGTATTCTTTGATTCATGGCAGCCTCTTTTTAGCGAGCGATGTCTTTTTGAATGACGTAATGATAACGGGTGCGGAAGTTTGCCGCATGTTAGGTACAATCTGCATGTTCAAGCAGCCGGGATAGGCCATGCGTAAAGCCATCTTTGTTATCGTCAGTATCATCGTGAGCGCCGTGTTTCTATGGCTGGCGCTGCGTGATGTGCCGCTGGATCAGGTATTAGAAGCCATCCGCCGGGCGAACTTGCTCTGGGTGCTGGTCAGCTTCCTGTCAGTGGGGTTGGCGCTGCTGTTACGTGGGGTACGCTGGCGGGTGTTGTTGAGCAACCGGATGACGCTGTCGCAGTGTACCCATATTTTCAATGTGGGTATGCTGGTCAATCAGCTTCCGCTGCGCGCTGGCGAGTTGGTGCGGGTGGTGGTGGCGACTCGCTATAACGTCCCGGCATTCACCTCGGCAGCCAGCATCATTGTCGAACGCCTTCTGGATGTGGTGATGGTGGTGATCGTGCTGGCAATCGGGCTTTCGCGCGCGCCATTCGTGCCGGAAGGTATCGGCAATACTGCGGTGGTTTTCAGTGGTGTAGCAATTCTTGGCTTTGCGGCGCTAATTGTATTTGCGCGCTTTCCGCAGGTTCCCTTGCGCTTTACGGCGTGGTTGGAAAACCGCTTGCCAGCCTTAAGGCGATTTAACTTGAGCAAGCGCGTACAAGAAATATTAGAAGGCTTGACCGCGCTCACCAATTGGCGAGTAGCGGTTGCTGCCATTTTCTGGACGCTGATTGGCTGGGTAGTATCGCTAGGTACCTATTACGCGCTGTTACTGGCGTTCAATGTACCAGAAATCGCCCCCAATATTGATCCGCTGGCGATGACCTGTCTCGGTGTTTCGCTGGCATCGCTGGGCGTTGCTATCCCGGTAACAGTGGCTGGTATCGGCCCGTTTCAGGGCGGGTCGCGGGTGGCTGGCGAACTCATCGGGCTGGATGCCATTATTTCAGCAGCGCTGGGCATCGTGTTTCACGGCGTCACCGTGCTGGCCTATACCTTCTGGGGCATTGTTGGCTTGATGGCGCTGGGCGTGTCGTATGGCGATCTGGTGAAGGCGCGGAATGAAACGGAACAGAAGGACGAAATTCTGAGTTCTGAGTTCTGAGTGCCGGGTAAAAAATCCCAACTAGTTCCTAGCAGCGTTTTTACTCAGAACCTTTTTAGGAGACTTTTTATGCCTTATGCTGAGCTTTCAACCGGCGTACGACTGTTTTATGAAGATCAAGGAGAAGGTGAACCAATTATCCTGATTCATGGATGGTTAGGGACGGCGCGCGCGGATCTCGGTGGAATTCTGGATTGGCTGAGTGAAGATTATCATGTGATTGGCCCGACCATGCGCGGATACGGTCAATCGCGCCCGCCGCAGCGTGATTACCCGATCGATCATTACCAGCGGGATGCGCGGGATATGCTGGCTTTGATGGATGCGCTGAATGTTTCAAAAGCGCATATCATCGGCTACAGCGATGGTGGGGAAGTGGCACTGCTGGCAGCAGGCTACGCGCCGGAACGTTTTAAGTCAGTGGCGGTATGGGGCGCAATCGGCTATTACGGGCCGGATATGCGCCCGATGATTCAACGCACATATCCGGCAGATTATTTATCGGCAGAAGAAATTGAGCGCAATGGTATCACCAACCCCGATGCTTATGTGTTGGGCTGGGCGCGGGCGGCGGTTCATCTCGTAGACAGCGGCGGGGATTTAAGCCTGAGTCTTGCGCCTAACATCACCTGCCCGCTGATTTTGATGCTGGGTACGGAAGATCGGCTAAATCCTGAAGTATATGGTCGAAAATTTATTGAACATACGCCTAACGGTCAGTTGATCATGTTTGACTGCGGTCATCAAATTCACAACCAGCAAACCGAACAGTTAAAGCGGGTGGTAGCTGCATTTCTGGAAAAAGTTGAAGGTGGGCGGGATTAAGCATGTCCAAGTTAACGCCAAAGATCATTCTTGAAGGTACACGATTAACGCATAAGACGGATATTGCCTTTGCCCTCAATGAGCATCCGCGCATCGTTGGACCGCGCAAATACCAGTATCACTCGCCACTGATCAGCGCGGAGTGGTGCACATTCACTAATTTCCCATGGGGGCGCGGGCCGATCAATTTTGCGCCAGAGGAAGAATCGCTCGCATTGGAAACCTATCAAACGTGGGTGCAGTTGTTTGAATTGAACCGGTATTATTCATGGATTGTGGATCGGTTTCATATCAGTACACAGGTATATCAGGCGGCGCAGGGGCGAGAATATGATTTTCGCTGGCTGGAACAACGGCTGATGGCGTTGGGCTTTTGTGTTGTTTTACTTACACGTACGCCTGATTCCTTCGAGGCGGCGCGACAAGAACGATTGAAGGTAAGTGGAAATCCAGCGCAGTATGATGATTTATCACCCTTTATTGCAGAACAGGGCACGTTTCGGGCGAGGGTAGAGGCATCGCTACTGCCGCATATTGAGATTGATGTTAGTAACTTTGATCTGGATGCCATTTGCGGCCGGATTGCTGACTGGATGGAAGTCGAACGGTTGTTGGAAATGGGATAGGGTGATAAGCAAAAGACAACAGCACTTAAACGGATATCTTTTAATATTTTGACCTGTCACGTGTCACCCATTACTTCTTCAATCGTTTGATCAATTCGATCAATGATGCTTTATCTAAGTTGTTAAACACCTCCGCTTCCGGGTATATCACCAGATTCGGGCCGTAATCACACATATCAAGGCAGTTGGCGATTTCGAGTTTGATGATGCGTTCCCCGGCGGCATCATTGATGGCGATGATCTCCGGTTCGAGCAGGCGATAGAGGGCATCTGCGCGGCGATCCATATTGCAATGCTGCCCACGACAGAGGACGACTCGGCGCTTAGCAGCCAAATGGTACCGTGATATTCACCGGTGTTCCTAGTTCATAAGCATCATAGCGGACGATGATGTTTCCGGTGACGGGCTGCGAAAGATTGAACACGACAGCATTTTCGACGGATAGGTTCATGTAGTAGCGGATCACCGCGCCCCGCGCAGGGGAAATCCAGATTTCGGCGCTCTCGATTGTCATCCTGCTGTTATCGCCCGGGCGTACCGCGGGGAAGTTGAGCGCGTCTTGATCGAAGGTGAAAAGATAGACCTCTTCACCGTTGATGGTGGCCCGGCGCCCGGCAGGATGTATCGGAGAAGCACCGCCGATGAGCGCTCCGGCGCTAAGTTCGGCAGCGGCCTGAGCGGATTCACTATTACCAGTTGTGCATACGCCATCACGCACAAGGAAGGCATCAGGACCAAGCTGTACTGCCTCGTAACTGGCGGCAGACGCATCTCGATTGATTAAGCTGCCTTCGGTGGTGATTTGCACCCGCCGCGCTGAAGAAAGCTGGTCGAATTGTACCTCTGCGCCAGCAGAAGCATCGGCGCTGCGCCCGGTTCCAGCATACACGCCGTCGAAACTGAGCTGCACGGTATAGCGCCCGCCTGCAAGTTCGTTCAAGCCATTGTCAACGTTCTCAAAGCGCGTCACGTCGTCGTCAAATGGCGGCGGCGGCGCGTTTTGAGTTAGCGGCAGCGCGGTTGCCAGCGCCACAAAGTCTGCCTGCGTTGGAATCTGATCTGGGGATAGTCGTTCACGGCAGGCGGCGAACATGAACGGAAGTATCAAAACCATTAGCAATCGGGTGAGTGGTAACGCGCGATGAGGGATCATATTCACAATCCGATCCAGCGGAAATTCCAGACGGTAGGCGGCTGAGCGATACGGAACACGCCGCCGCGCTCCAGATCGGCGATGATCAGCGGGCCTTCGCTAATGCCGTCGCCATCCTCGTCCATCAGAGTTTCATATCCGGCAACAAAGCGGCTGTCCGGGGAAAGGCGTGGTGCCTGTAAGTTATCAATTGCGGCAATAGGCTCAGCGTCAAAGCCGCGCAGATCTACGACGCGAATGAGCGCATCATTCATCGAAGTGAGCAGCGCGCGATACTGCCCCGGCGTGATCTGCCTAACATCGCGTACGACTGCATCAGAGGGCAGTGGCACCCATTCCACTGGCGTGGTGTCTGGCAGTGTGCTGTCGAACACATAAAGACCGGTATCAATTTCCGGCGCGTCCATCGCTCCATCACGCCACATCAGAATACGCCCATCGGGCAACCAGCGTGAGGTGATCACGCGCGGATCATTGCCTTCTGCTGGAATTTCGACGAAATCACCACTTTCTAATTCGTACACGGTGGCAACGGTGGCGGATGACGTATAGGTATCTACCAGTAACCGTGTTCCGTCGGGCGAAAACTGCGGGCGACGATAGCGGCGGGCATCCCCGCTCTCAGGGGTATTCGGCAGGATGCGCTGTGCCGGTGTGCCATCTAGATAAGCGATCCAGATGCCGCCGCCGTTAGCGGTTTCGTCAGTGTAGGCAATACGTGCTGAATCGGGACTGAAGGAAGCGGTGATCGGCGCAAAGCCGTTCAGCGCCGCCAGCATGATCGGGCGCGAACTGGTGAGGGGCTGGAACCAGAGTTCGCCAGCGACAACATAAGCAACACCGCTGTTATCCGGCGCAGCGACAAATTCAGTCACGTCGGCATCTGAACCAGTGAACCGGTAAGGGTTGCCGCCATTGGCTGGAAGCTGCCATACCTGCGTGATTTCGCCGACCGGTGCAAGGAAGAATGCGGCGCTGGAAAGCGTAAGTCCAGAGACGGTTTCAATATTGAAACCGAGCGGCGAGAGCGTGGGTTCCGGGGTTGGTGGCGGCAAAGTAGGCGTGGTTGTCGGAATTATGGCAGTGGGGGGCATCGGCGTCGGGATAATTCGCAGCGGCGACCAGTCAAAGGCGACGACATTATTCACGGCCAACGGCGAGCCGTTACCGGTCACCGGATCAAACATCGCCAGTGCGCCACCCTGCAACAAGGTCATCACCGTGCCGCCGGGCGCCCACTGTAAGCCAGAGAGAGGAACCGGATTTTGACCGATGGCCTCAACCTGCGGCGCGCCGCGTGACAACCGGAGCAGCACGCCATAGCCTTCGTCGTAACTGGCGTTACGCGGTCTGCCAAAGAATACAAGCTGGTCAGCTGAAGTTAGAAAGGGCAGGCGATAGGTGTCGTTGTTGTCCAGTAAGGTCGCTTGTGCGTTGGCGGCGCTGAGATTCATCAGCTTCAAGCCGCCATCCAATGGGGCAAATACAATTTCGTCATTGCTCACCCATGCCGTTCCCACCGAGGAATCGATGATGCTGGCAAGAGAGAGCGTCTCTTCATCGCGGCGGTAAATCCACCACACATTTTCTGGCGTTTGCGCGGCTAGATAAGTGCCTGCGGGGGACCAGCTCAGGTTTTGAAAGATGCCATCGCTAAGATCAATAAAAATCGGGCTGCCGCTGCTTTCCAGATAGACGCGCGCGCCATCGAGCGTGGTATAGGCTAGCGCATCGCCACCGGGCGACCACGCGATGGTATCCCCGCTGCCGCGGTAGGGTGGTAAACCAGCAGATGCGCCTTCCAGTTGCAGGCCTTCACCGCCGGAAAGTCCGGCAACCGTAAGCCCCTCTTCTGTTCGGTAGGCGATACGCTCGCCAAGGGCATCTAATCCGAAGTCAATAATATACAGGTCAGGCGGACTCACCGGTTGTGCACCTACTGAACCCAGCCCATAACGCTCAATCCGGCCTTCGTTAGTAAGCACAAAGAGTTCAGAAGGCAGCCCAAGCCTGTTCTGCGCCTGCGATGCGCTCGCCATAAATAGTGCTGCAACGAAAATGAGGATGCGGGTGATTATGATGCGCACTGGCTAGAACTCCACATTGAATGTTCGCCAACTGCCATTGTTTGCGTCGGGCGCATCTACGACCAGCAGATAGGTCTGGTTTTGCGCCGGAAGGTAAATTGCACGGCCATAATCGAACTGCTGAAGGCTGGCGGTTTGCCCGGCTTCGGAGGCGACAGCCCAGCCTAACGCCGCCTGCACATCGGGGTTTAAGCGCCAGACCTTGCCGAAACCGCGAATTGGCTCATAGCGATCTGGCGGCGGCGTCATATTCATATTGTCAGGATCAACCCCTTCGATCCAGATATCATCAAAACGGCGATAGTGATTATCGCTGCTCAAGACATAGATGCTGCCGGGGAAACCCTGCGCGTAGATCATCGCGCCATGTTCAAAGGGCTGATGGGCAGCTGTAATCGAGACTGGGCCGCCTACAGGGCAGCCAAGAAGGGTGGCGAGCGCCGGGTCTTCTAGCTGAATACTGCCCATTGCACCAGTGAATGGTACCGGGCAAGGCGCTGGCGCAAATGGAGTTGCAAAGGCGCCGTCCACGGGCAGCACGGTCACGCCAATCACCGAACCAATGGCATTAGGGTCAATTGGTGGCACCATGACCGCAAGCGTGGCTTGCCGCAGTTGTTCGCTCAACTGCGCCAGCGCGGTCAGCGTAGGCGGTGGGTAACGCTGTTCGATGGGCAGCACAGTGGCGTTGGCAGCGGCAGCGACTAGCGCGCCAAACGGCCCTAAATCAGGCGTGGGTACCGGCGTATCTGTGAGCGTAGGCGTGATGGTGTTAGTGATAGTCAAACTGGGGATCAGCGTATACGTTGATGAAAGTGTTAGGGTGGGCGGTATCTCCGTTTCCCCCGGCGTCAAGGTGAAGGTACTTGTTGGCGGTATCGCGGTTTCAGACGGCGTAACGGTTTCGGCAGGTGTCGTCGCAATCAAGGCCGCTTCTGTAGCCTGTACTTCTGTAGAGGTCGCTGACGGCTCTACCACAATGGTGTTTGTGGCAGCTGGCAGGGACATCAACGTAGGCACGCTGATGGTATCGGTAGGCTGGCAGGCGGCAAGCGCAAAGATGAGTATAGGGGTGAGAAAAATTCGAGCTTTCATGATGCGGAGTATAGCCAATTCTGAATAGAGTGCGCGATATGAAAAACAAAACGAGCGTGCATATGCACGCTCGTTTTGTTGGGGGAGAGGGAGGTAATAACCTGTTGTCGTTAGCCGAGATGCGCCCGTAGGAACCAAGCTGCTTTTTCGTGTTCCTGCATCAGGCCGATGAAGAAGTCATTCGTACCCATATCGTCATCTTCTTCAACAGCATCTGCCGCTTCGCGCAGCGATTGAATGACAGTTTCATGATCGTGTACCAGATCGGCAATCATTCCCTTTTCATCAGGATTGATGCCGGGCTGTTCCTTCAGCGCGGTATGCTCTTGCATTTCGGCAAGCGTACCAAGAGCTATACCACCTAACTGACGAATACGCTCGGCAATTTCGTCCATGCTGTTATCAAGCTGTTCATACTGCGATTCAAACAGCAGATGAAGCTGCATGAAGTGCATGCCGGTTACATTCCAGTGATATTTGCGGGTTTTAGTGTAAAGCACGAAAGTATCCGCAAGGCTGGTCGTCAGTAGCTGAATTGAATGTTCCCGTGCCTTATCGCTCAAACCAATATTGGGAGTGTTCCCCACCGATGACTTCGTTTTTTCTGCCGAACGTGCTGCCATGATCTAATCTCCTTGAAGCACAACTTATGAAGCAGGATCGCTATATCACTTTGACGCGGTTATAAAGTTCATTATTACGTTTTGGTTTTGTACTTACATGGTCTTAAAAGTGGATTTGCAAATGGGTTAGATGGTGGACAGGGTGTATTGGGTAATCATCAGCGTGAGCGGTACTTTAGCCACAAATAATCTACTGCTGCCGCGGCGAAGATGAATACGAAAGGATCGGCAGGTGAACGGTAGCGGGTGGAGGGGTGATAGATGAGGTAGGCCACGGTAATACCGATCATGACGATTAGCGGCGGCCCATAGACGCCGGTCAACTGGCGGGTTCTTGCTGCGCGCCAGATGCCGAGAATCGATAGAATCAATAACGGGGTGAAATACAGTAAGTGAACGATACGCGCGGCTTGAAACAGCGGTCCTTCGTATTGCAGCACGGCGGAATCGTCCAGATTGGCATCCGGGGGAACGGTGCGGGGTAGCAGTTCTGGACTCCAGAGGGTGATGAATTTTGCCAGCATCAAGCGCGGAACATCGCCGGGGTTATTTAGAAGATAAGCAATCGCCTGATCGCGGAACCAGTTTGATTCGGCTATTTCACTTAACCCCTGCGGGGTCGGTTCGAGGCAGGTCACCCACTGGGCGTCCCAGCCATTGAAGAAATAGTCGGCTACGCAGGGGTTGTTCCCCTGATAGAGATTGCTGCCGTCATTGGTGCTGATGAAAGTGAGACTGTCATGAAGTTGGGTATTACGAATAACCCACGGTAAAAGTACCATGACGAATACGACACCTAATGCCAGCGTATATTTCGTCGCGTTTATGAAACCTGATTGCCGCCACCACCAGAGCGCAAAAAGCGGCAGCATGAGGATGACTAGCGATTTAGTCAGCGCGCCCAATCCGAACATCAGACCGCAAAAGAGCGCCCATTTCCATGACCGCTGATCAGCCGCTTTGTATGATCCCCAAACGCCCAGCACCAACAGCATGATGAATACGGCGGTGTCGTTGGTGGAGAGATTTTGAAACAGAAGATAAGGATAAAACCCGGTGAAAGCCGCCGCCAGCAGCCCGACCCGTTTCCCGCCGATACGCCGGCCAATGGCATAAATCGTAATTAGCGTGATCACATCGAAGCCGATTTGCACCAGCGCAACGGCAATCGGGCTTCGGCCTAGAACGCTGTAGATTCCTGCAAGCACGAAGGGATACAGCGGTGGCAGATCGCTGTCAGCGGTTCGATCTGTATAGCGAGTATAGCCCTGCCCGGAGAGTATATTCACGGCGTAAGTATCGTAGCCAGAAGCTTGTAGGCTTAAGGTATGCCCGGCCACTAGCAGGTAGCCAAGGCGGAGGGCAACTGCCAATGCAAGAATAACCAGCAGCGCACGGGGAAAATTGAAGCGAGAGACAAAAGTCATGGATTTTCCAGAGAACGCAGCGCCCGGGCGGGGTTGCCAGCGGCGATCACTCCGGCAGGAATATCGCCAGATACAACGCTGCCGGCACCGATAATGCTGCCCGCGCCAATGGTGCTGCCTTTTAAAATCAGCGTATTCATGCCGATAAAAACATCGTCACCGATTAGAATCGGGCGGGAGTCTCCATCAGAGGGGGATTGACTGCGTTTTTCAGCAGCCAACGGATGAAAGTCTGTGTCTACGATGTTCGAATTTGCGCCGATGAACACGCGATTGCCAACCTGAATGGTCGTTTGGGCGACCAGCACCGTGCCGGTCATGCCCACATCATCGCCCAGCATGATGCGCGCATTGGCTGACCACGTGGCTAAAATAGAGCGGTGATTCACGCCCAGTGGGTTTGAACCAAACCAGTTTCGCATATTGAGCCGATGTCCGATTTGAATTGTGCTTCCGAAGTGGCGTTGAATCAGCGGCGCGCCATAGATCATCCAGCTTTCCCCCCAACTAACGCCGTGCAGCGCAAAATATAGGCGGATATAGGGCAGGGCAGCATAACGCCGAAGCTCGTTAATTGCTTTCCATGGGGTTTGCCGGGTTTGCTCTATCATGCATCACTGAATGGTCATAAAGTTCTGCCGATTATACGAAACTGCGCGGGTAATGCCTACGGTTGCGCTTCAGTCTCCAGTATCCAACGATAAAAGATCAGGTCATAATTCATGATGATCGTGAAAAGTGTTCTGGCATGACCGTTAGGTTGAGGTGAGGGTCTGCGGAGCAAGTTCGCCCACTCAAAACCTTATTCGAAACTCAGGCAAAGGTGAACCCTTGATACGGATTTTGAATAACGCCCTCTCATTTCACCGGCTCGCAGTTGTGTTGTTGGCGCTGTTGCTCGCATTTGGCTCGGAAGTGCTGCTGTGGCCGCATGCCCCGGATAAAACAGCGGCTGAATGGCTGCTGGCCGCACTTCTATATCCGGCAATTGCAGCGCTGCTGCTGCATCTCGCATCTCGCAATCGTATGCGCGATCTGTTCGGTTTGATGGCGCTCGCGGGCATCTACGGAATCCTTAACAGCCTGCTGATTAACCCGACTTCGACACTGGTTGATGTGCCTCGCACATGGTTCACGCGGGTGTTAGGCGCGCACAGTTTTATCGGCTTGTTGATGATGGGCTTATTTCTTGCCTTGCTGCCATTCATTTCTCGGCGGCGTGTGATATTTACAGCGCTTATCGCTTTTTGGGGCGGCATTTGCTGGGGTACATGGGCAAAGTGGTCACCGACATTTACAGCATCTGTAAGTGAACCAACGCCACTTGCGCTGATGCTGGGTGCGGTGATGATAAATATGCTGGCAATTGGCGCAGTTGGCTGGTTGCTGGTGAAACAGGATAGAGAGCAAGGGCAGTTATTGACACTTTCGCGGCGCGGGCTGGCCTGGGTCATTCTGGTGCTGGTGATTGCACTGATTATCCGGATATCTGCGGGCAGCGTGGATGTGCTTTCGACGGTGACGCTTGGCACATTTATAATGATCAGCCTCGGCGTGCTGTATTATCAGGAACGCGCAAAGGGCAGCACATTATTAGATACTGCATCCCAATTTTCTGGCACAAGGTGGATTGTTCTGCTGGCGCTATCTACCGGACTGCTGCTGGTTGGCGGCCTGATTGGTTACGGACTGGAACGGGGAGACGCCGCTAGTGATCCGGTTTTCGTTGTGACCACGCTGTTCACGGGCTACGGTATCGCATGGCTTCCGGCGGTGGCGGGGGTGCTAGGCGCGCGGGCGTTAATCCGGCAGGCGCGGATAGGACGGCTCTAAAAAGTGCTGTAATACTGATCAAGCCGGGCGATAATAGTTAGCCTCAGTTGGGCTATATCAGCGGCTTTCAGATTTGACCATAATCCCGAATGAAAGCGCACAAATTCTTCATTGAAATCTAGATAACCGCCTGCCTGCCAGGCGGGCAAAGTTTCCACCGTCACTAAATTCCACACCTGATCATCGGAGACGGGCTGCGGATCGAACAGCGGCGAGTCGGTTTTTTCGGGTTTTAGACCGGCATTTTCGCGTCCGATGTAATAATTGCGAAACTGTTGGATGAAAACGCCTTTTGGGCAGCGGCCGGCCGGGTCGGAAAAATGCAAGAGGGTGAGTACCGTTACCAGAGAATAGGAAGAAGAAAGCGCCATTGTGGACACATTATTGATTAAATCGCGCGGATTCACGAACTCTCTCCACATGTATATAACGATGCCTGATATTGTAGGCGGATTTATAAATTGGACAAACGCGCCCGAAATAAAAAACGCCGCAGCTTGACAGCGCGGCGTTTTGCGTTCAGTTCCGGATTACGCCTTTTGTACGGCGGCGGGGGCAGATTTGCGGGTATGCTGGCGTTTGATCTTCTGCTGATATTCAGCGAGGAAGTAGCTGCCGATGACGAATACCGCCGCAAATACTTGTAAGCCAAGTCCCTGAATTGTGGGGTAGAAACCGAACCACTGCCCCATCCAGTAAGGGATTTGCAGGCCGGGAATTGGCGTTACTGGCATCCAGCCCACAGCTTGCATCGCCTGTGTAGTGTGTCCAACCATGGTCACTAGCACCACGCCAATCATCACACCAGTCACGATTAGCATTTTCTTATAGGGCAGGCGCACTTGCAGCGAGAAAGTAATAAAGCCGACGATAACAACGCCTATACCGCCCAGCAGCACACCCTGAATCACCGTCCACAAGCCAGCATCCAGCACCAGCGATTGTAAGAACAGGACGGTTTCAAAGCCTTCACGATAGATGCTGGTGAATCCGAGCGTGATCAGCCCTAACGACTGGCTGATGGTGATCACGGCGATGCCGCCGATCAGCCGCTTCTTGCGTTGATGGAAATTCGCCATCCAGCCCGTCCAATAGACTTTGTGAAAGAACCAGTTGGTGATCAGCAGCAGAACGCCGATAGCGATAAGCGAAACGACAACTTCTAGCTTTTCGCCCAATGGCAGCATGATTTGCAGCAGGCTGTGCGCGATCACCCACGTGATCAACGTGGCGCCCAGCGCGAACACAGCCCCCATGATGATCGGGCGGCGGAACTGGCGCTCTTCGGTGGTGCGCAGGCTGGCTAACAGTGACGCTAGAATGAGTACAGCTTCCAGCCCTTCACGGAACACGATAATCGCCGCATTGCCGATAATTGCCGCGGGGGCACTGCCAACGCCAAGCGCTTCCTGACTATCAGCCAACGCGGCACGCAGAGCGCCAATGCCAGCCAATACTTCATCCACCGGGGCGCGTGTTCCCAACAGCGTTGCCAGACCATCCTGCCCTTCGTACCCCTGCCAGAATAAACTTTCGACGCGCGCGGCCAGTTCAGGGGCGAAACCGCGTAGGCGTTGTTCCATGCCCATTTCCAGCAGTGCGTATGCTTCCAGTCGTGAGGACTCTGCGAGCGTATATTCCCCCTGACGGGCGGCACCTTCCAGTGTGTCCAACACCGAGTAGATGACATCTACATCGGAGGCAGCATTGGCTTCCTGCCACTCGGACGGGAGCAGCGCGGCGAGATCCGATTGTATGGCACTAATGTTAGTCTGAAGTTCAGCAGGTTCGGCAACGTCACGGATCTGGGTTTCCGCGAGGGATAAGGCTTCACCGACACGAATAGTGATCTCTGGATTGATTTCCAGAAGTGCGCTTTGCAGATCGATAAAGGCGGCGACTGCCCCTTCGCGGAAAGTAAGAGCTTCTTGAATTTCAATATCATTGATCACTTCGCCGTTACGCACGCCACGTTCATATTCGATAGGCACCAGCGAAATGAATCGCAAAAGCTGCCCGGCGCGGCGCGCAGCTTCCTCATCGGAAAGCGGGGCGGCGCGGAATCCTGTCAAAATGGCGTCTATTCCGGCGCGGGCTGCGGAATAAGCGGCCTCATCACCACGTATTGCGGCGTATTCCAATGCTTCAAAGGCAGCACTTGCTTCAGCCTGTTTATCGTCACCGTACTGTTCGCCGTAAGTGCCAGCCAGCAGCGTGAAATAACCTGCCGCTAAACCGGTTTCTTCAGCGCGGCGCATGGTGAACTGGCGGGCTGCGGCTTGATCGGCATCGTTCAAGGCCATATTGAGTTGGGTTTGATAGCTGTCGTAGAGATCAGCGGTTACTGCTGCAAGCGCATCTTCGCGGGTAACTTCCCCTGCTATCAGTCCGGAAACTGCTAGTGTGGCATTGGCGCCGGGGCGTGAAAAGCGGGTTGAGGGACGGTAATCACGCAGTGTCAGCCATCGTTGAGCCGTCTCTACATCGCCAGATTCCAATGCATCGAACACGACTAGCGCGCTTCCATGTAACAGCGCCGACCAGATGCGCCCGCGAAGCCCCGCCAGCGCCAGCGTATCGCCTTCACTGGCGGCGGTTTCCGCGCCGTCTAAATAGTTTGCTATTTGCCCTGTAAGGGTTGGGTCGACCTGCGCAATGATCGGGCGTAGACTCTCAAAATCGGCCCGTGCTGCGGCGGTGGCTTGTGCGGCTGATCCGGTATCACCACTGAGCAGCATTCCTTGCGCATCGAATAACGCCTGACGGACATTCTCGGCAAGCGTGCGGGGAGATTGTTCCTGCCCGATGGTTATGCCTGCGCCGAATAGCAGCGCGAAACAGCACAGGATGAAGATTGTGATATGGCGGAATTTCATAAATGATACTCGAAAACGTTACAGGGCGCAGTGCACTGCGCCCCGGCGGTAGAGAAGATTGACCGATGGGTTCAGTTAACTTAATTCGCTAGCTCAATGTTCAACAGTGCAGCTGCCTGAGCGATCTGCCCGGTGATGTTATCGGCGCGATCTTGCGCTTCGCTGCCATAAAAATCTGCTTCTTCGGCGGTGAAAACGCGGCCATCCTGCTCACTGCTGTACAAATCGGCTACATAAGCATGGAGAT
>JACSRP010000022.1 GCA_014879665.1 Anaerolineae bacterium
CTCGAACCCTCACCTCTTACGAGACATGATCCTAAGTCATGCGCGTCTGCCAATTCCGCCACTCCCCCGGCTGCCACGCATTATAATTGAGCGATGAAAGCATCTCAAGACCCGACGCAGCATTTTGGGTCATCCCCAACCACCAGTTTTGAACATTTCATTCTTGAGCGGCAGTTACGCCGTAACTAAACGGCTACTTAAAGTCAATCTGCGGAATCATCGGCACGTCATCAGGAGAGTCATTCACCTGTTCAAGGATCGCCTCAATCATGAACTGAGCAAATTGAAACAGCCCCTGAAGCTGAGCGATTCGTTCCAGATATAAATCGGCCAATTCACGCTGATCTTCGGGCAGTTCATTCATGGCGCTGTTCAGCTTACGGGCGTTGGTTTCCATCACATGCAACGCGCGCTCAACATCCCGCATTTCGCGGCTTTTGAGGATGTTGGTGATGATGCGCCAGAAATTACCTTCAGCCTCGTAATACTTACGCCTGCCAGCAGTCCCGCGCACCCACACCTCGCGCACCATCCCCAGATTTTCAAGGGTACGCATGGTCATACTGGCATTGGCTTTGGAAATATCCAGCACTTCAACCATATCATCAAGGCAAAGCGGCTTCGGACTCAAGAGCAGTGCGCCATAAATTTGCCCTGCAACTTTGCTAAAGCCAAAGTAATCAGCAAGCTGCCCTAGCCCATCCAACATACTATCATGCACGGCGCGCAAACGCGCATCAGCTTCATCTTGCCCTGTCGAGGGGGCTACCATGCCGCAGCTCCATTCAATCGTGCGTTCAATATATTCAATATATTCTGTAATTCTAGTCGTTTCCCGCTGTGAACACAACTCTTCTAGTTGAAAAACGCTGTCAGCAAAACTAGCGCGCTACAGACGATGATGTTAAGATTAGGATGTGTATTCTTTCACAAACGAACTCAACGGCGGTCTGTGAGGAGATCCTCAATTTATGCCAACAGAGATACCGGATATTGTGATCAGCCGCCTTCCCGTTTACCTGCGCGCGCTTGAACGGCTTACGCAGGAAGGACAGGAAGTAACTTCCTCTCACGAATTAGGCCGCAGGCTTGGCATTAGTTCAGCACAAATTCGCAAAGATCTCTCCCATTTCGGTGGCTTTGGCAAACAAGGCACAGGCTATAAGATAGCCTTTCTGAAAGAACAGCTTCGTCAAGTTCTCAAGGTTGAACGCGAATGGAATGTCGTTCTGGTGGGCGCGGGCGACCTTGGAAGCGCTATTGCCCATTATCGCGGTTTCTCAGATCGCGGTTTTCATATCATCAGCGTTTTTGATAACTCCGCGGAAAAAATCGGGCGGAAACTGAGCACTTATGATATTGAGCCGATGTCGCAGCTTGATGAATTTGTCACAGAGCACGATATTCGGATCGCCATGATCGCGGTTCCGGCTGAACACGCCCAGCAAGTTGCAGACACGCTGGTGAAGGCTGGCGTAAAAGCTATTCTCAACTACGCACCAATCAACCTGTCAGTTCCAGAAGGCGTGCATGTGCAGTATATTGATCCAGTTCTGCATTTGCAGCGCATGACCTATTACCTGAGCGAATAATCATCATGGGCGAACATACTGGCGATTCACTCCGCGATCTGGCTAAATCGACGCGGGCGTTTTATGCGCGTTTTGAGGTTGCGCCAGAAACACAGTTGCAAGGATTTATCACAAATTTCAATGAAGAAGTGTTTGAGCTGGTACAGGCTGCGCTAGAAGGCACCGATAAACGTCATATTGCCGAGGAAGCAGCCGATGTGTTTGTGACGGCGATAGGCGTATGTTTTGCATCCGGCATTGAAATTGATCAGATTGTTGAGCAGGTTTACGCCGTCGCCGCCAAGAATGATGCCAAGTCCCACGAAACCCACGTGGTCAAGGACGGCAAGATTCGCCGTCGTGTGAACATTCAGCGCTGAATGATCTCGGCTAAATGCGCAGCAAAGCAATTCGGATAGCGCGCTGTCCATTCTTCCCGCAATATACCGTAACCCAACCCATCGTAATATTCACCGATCACAATGCGCGCCTTACGAAAGCGGGCTTCCAACTGATAGCCGAGTTTCCCTGCCAGGCGCATCATGCCTGAATTACCCGACCATGTGCGTAAATCGAGCCGCGCAAATTCAGGTTGGCTGCCGAATAAATAATCTGACCACAAGCCAAGCGCCTCAAAACCTTTGCCCTGCCCCCAATAGGTCGGATCGTAGATAACAATTCCTACAGCCGGCCAATATGTTTCTTCGCTGATCCAATACCATGATACCTGACCGATACAACTATCTGAATTACGATCAGCAATCACCATGCGGCGGCGGGGGTGAGGCCACTTCCCGGCTGTGATCGCGGATTTCACACTAGCAATCGATGCTTCGGATTCTTCGGCAGTGGGTTTTGCGTAATAAGGCGCATCCAACTGCTGCCACAGATGATCGGGAGCAGTCCAAAAGCGATATATTTCCAGATCAGCCACCTGCCAGTCTCGCAGTGCAATCTGGTTTCCCTGCATTTGCATCACTATGTGACGATGCGACGCAGCAGCGCGGGATCGTTCAGCGCTCTTCCTGCGCCCACCGCCACCGAAATCAATGCATTATCGGCGCGATACACTGGCACCCCGGATTCGCGGGTTAAATACACTTCCATCCCCCGCAGCAGCGCACCGCCGCCCGTCAATACGATGCCACGATCAATAATGTCAGAGGCAAGTTCAGGCGGCGTATTGCCCAGAACAGCCTTCACAACGTTAGCGATCTGATTCAAAGTTTCATTCAGCGCTTCTACTACCTCACCCGTAGTCAAGGTCACTGTGCGCGGCAGACCGGTGACATTATCACGCCCCTGCACATCCATTGACAGTTCCTGCTGCAACGGCACCGCCGCGCCAATCTGTATTTTGACAGATTCGGCGGTAGGCTGCCCGATGGTGAGATTATACTTGCGGCGAACGTAATTCTGGATAGCTTCATCCAACTTCAATCCGCCGATACGTCCGCTTTCAGCGCGAACAATATTATTCATAGTGAGCACAGCAGCTTCAGTAATGCCTCCGCCAACGTTCACTACCATATCGCCGGCTGGCGTTCCTACCGGCAGCCCTGCCCCGATAGCAGCGGCCAGTGGTTCCCAGATCAGGAATGCTTCACGGGCACCTGCAGAAAGTGCGGCTTCCAGCACAGCCCGCTTTTCTACGCTGGTCACGCCATAAGGCACAGAGATCATCACTGTTGGCTTGAAGAAGCGCACCCGTCCCGCAACCTTTGTGAAAAAGTGGCGTAACATCGCCTCGGTCACTTCGTAATCAGCGATCACCCCATTTTGCAGCGGGCGGATGATTTGAATATCTTCGTCGTCCACCTTGCCCAGCATTTCGCGTGCCGGTTGGCCGATTTCGACAATGCGCTCGTCCTCTGCTGTCA
>JACSRP010000167.1 GCA_014879665.1 Anaerolineae bacterium
TTCAGGGTGATGGGCGGCTATTTTGCGCGCGGCAAGCGGCTGGCGCTGAAGCCCGATCAGCTGATCACCCTCCATCCGTTAGGCGATAGAGCCTCGCACAATCTACTGCGCGAAGTGGAGCAGATCAACCGGCTGTTGGCTTCGGCGCTGCGGGCGCTGCCGTCCGATCAAAAATTCGGCATTAGCGCGGCGGCGATACAGGGCGATATTGAAAGCCTGTGGGGAGATTTATCGCTGGTAGAACGGCGCACGCTGGTGCGCGACCTTGCGATTGATTTGCAGCGTATTCCCGACCTGATCCTGATGATTACCGAACGCTATGACAGCAAGGTGCTGCAATATGACAGCGGCCTTGCGCGCAAGCTGGATAGCAACCGCCAGCGCCCCGAAAACACGATGGAATTCTACCGCTTCGTACACGGCTACTTCGCGCAGCGGGTGCGGTAGAGTACCCCTTACGCCACCACCCCCACCGCGATGGCCCCTAAAATAACAATATAAGAAAACGTGAGGGGAATTGAAATCGAAGCATAAAACATTTGTTCGTGATAAAATTTCTTAGGATGACATCAAATATTTAAAGTTGCTCTATGAAAAATCAAGAATCGCTTACATTCATTGATTTATTTGCAGGTATTGGCGGGTTTAGAACTGCTTTTGAGCGAGCCGGTTGCAAATGTGTTTTTTCGTCTGAATGGGACAAATTTGCTCAGGAAACCTATTTTGCAAATTACGGCGAGCGCCCCGCCGGGGATATTACGAAAATCAGTTCCAGTATTATACCCTATCACGACATACTGACAGCCGGGTTTCCCTGTCAGCCATTTAGCATCGCGGGTGTTTCAAAACACAATGCGCTTGGTAATGCACACGGTTTTGAACATGAAACTCAAGGAACGCTTTTCTTTGATGTAGCTCGTATCATCAATGAAAAGAAGCCCGCTGCTTTTGTTCTTGAAAATGTCAAAAATCTAACTACGCATGATAAGGGAAAAACTTTTCAGGTAATACTTGAAACATTAAAAGAGGAGCTTAACTACCAAGTATTTTATAAAATTTTGGATGCGCGTACCCTTGTTCCACAGCATAGAGAACGTATTTACATTGTGGGTTTCCATGAAACTCACAATTTCCAGTTTCCTCAACTCCCTGATCTATCACCTAAAGTAAGCGATATTTTAGAAACTAACGTGGAAGATAAATACACGTTAACCGACCACTTATGGGAATATCTTCAGGGATACGCGCGAAAGCACAAAGAAAAAGGGAATGGGTTTGGGTTTGGATTGGTAGATCTTAATGGTATCACGCGAACCTTAAGCGCTCGCTATTACAAAGATGGTGCTGAAATACTCATTCCGCAGAAAAACAAGAATCCTCGTCGCTTAACTCCCCGCGAATGCGCCCGACTTATGGGCTATTCAGATAGCTTTCAGATTGTTTGCAGCGATACAAGAGCCTACAAGCAATTTGGGAATTCAGTTGCTGTACCCGTAGTTGAGACAATTGCGCGTGAGGTAGTGAGGTGTCTAAGGACGCAAAAAGTCGAGTCACCACAGTGGGAAGCTGTTCACCAACTTCTCTGATGATATTTTGGCAAGCCAAAGGCAGCCAACCCTGATAAGATGGGGAAGCCAACTTTTCACCCAGTTCTTTAGCAAATACCCTTTACGCACGACATGGAAAAATATGAGTATAGACTTATCTCATCTATTCAGCAGCGTAGCATTTAAGATATTACGAGCAGTTGACCTGCCAAATCTAGGTTCAAACCAGCATGAGATTAATGGAGCCGCTTCCCTGCGTGAATTTTTTCAAACAGGAAATTCCTTAAAGGGGAAGCTGCAATGGTTCTATTTTGAGGATGGTGCAGCTCCAGAAAAATCCGAAAGTGATTTTACTTTTTACGATGCTAGAGCAAGGAGTGTAGAGCGCACTGGACGTAGTGAATGGCGGCTATATTACAGTGGGAGTTTCCTTTCAAAGGCCTCCGCTGATGATGTTTTGGTGCTTGCGAAGGATAGAAACGACGTAATTTTCGCCCTCGCCTTTGAGCAAGATTCAAATTGGTTACAAGCAGCGAGAGTTCTATTTGGTTTTGACCCTCCACGCGATCAGTTCCAAATATTGACGAATTCGACACTCGAATATCAAACGCTCGAATTTACACGGCAGCGAATTATAGAAGCTCTCGGTATCGAAATTGTCATTCCTACAACCGAGGCTGACCGAGACTTAGTACTTCGCACTTTTGGCGAAAGCTTTCCCGATACAAAAACAATGTCTGAGTTTGCCCGCAGCATAACATCACTCAATCCACGCGATGATGCTGACCTTACATTAGCTGCGTGGATAGCGCGTGAAGAAGAACTTTTCCGCGCAATAGAAGATATAATAGTGAGTAAGAAACTAAACGAGGGGTTTGCTGATGTTGACGATTTCATCAAATATTCTTTAAGCGTCCAAAATCGTCGTAAATCTCGTATGGGTTACGCACTCATGCACCATCTTGCAGCAGTGTTTGATATCTATGGCCTCCAGTATGAACGGGAAGCAGTAACGGAGAGGAAAAATAAACCGGATTTTCTTTTTCCGGGTAAATCTGAATATGATGACCCGAATTATTCCGCATCACGTCTGGTAATGCTGGGTGCAAAATCATCCCTTAAAGACCGCTGGCGACAGATTCTGACTGAGGCAGACAGAATTCCGGAAAAGCATCTTTGCACTCTTGAAGCTGGAATCTCTCGCAACCAAACGGAGGAGATGCAAAGACAACACCTTACGCTTATTATCCCTTCAGGTCTACATGAAACCTATTTGCCCGAGCAGCGAACATTACTTCTTACCCTGCACCAATTTATTGAGATTGTCGCCAATACCCAGTTGAAATCGAGTGGTGACCGCTCCTAATTCCCCCCACCCTTACGCCACCACCCCCACCGCGATGCTGATGTAGCCTTCGCGCAGCCACGCGGCTAAGCGCTCTGGAGAAACCCCGTGTGCTTGGGCATCGGCGCCGGTGAAGCCACGCGGAAAATTTTTCAGCAGCGCAAACAGCGTATCATCGGAAAAATAGGCGGACAGATAATCATGGTAAAGGCCACGCGGCGAGCCATCGGGCGCGGTGGCGTTGTAGCACCATGGCGCCAGTATATAGCGGGTTTGCGGGGTGATTGGCCTGAAGGAATACTGCATCGGCGCGGCAATCTTCGCGCTGATGATGGCATCAGTATAGCGTTTCAACTGATGCTCGATGCGGTAATTCGCGTGCAGATAGTCCATCGTTGCCCGTGAGGTGCGCCACCGCTCACGCAGAATGGCCGCCGCTTTCGCCGCCGCGGTATCGTGATCGCCAAAATCCACTTTATCAATCAGCGCCTCTGGCAAAATTTCGCGGTGCGACGAGATTCGCGCCACTATCGTTGGCGTGCCGCAGCCCAGCGATTCATAGACCGCGTTGCCGAATGATTCTACGAAATTGCCGAGCGCCAGCGTCACCCCGCCAAGGCTGAAATATTCGGGCATCAGGTTTACCGGAACCCAATCATGAAACACAAAATTATCGCTTAAGCCGCGCTCGGCAATTTCCGCCTGCATGCGCTCGTAAAAACGCTGCACCTCAATATCGTATTTCAGCCCCAACCACCGCGGCACCAGCACTTTCACACCGGTCATGCCATGCTGCTTGACCAACCGATCCACCACCTCGATGGTCTGCGGAAGCCCCTTGCCGGGTTCGGGGCGGTGCGGGTGAATGATCAGTTGGTCGCGCTGCGGATCAATGCCCGGAATCAGCTCAAGGATGCGGCGCGGTTCGGTGGGCTTGAATACTGACCAGTCAATGCTGTTGCGGATCACCATCATGCGCCCCGGCAGTTCAATGAAAAAGCGGCCAACGGTGTGCATGAAGAACTGACGGGCGTATTCGGAAATGACGATCAAGCGGTGTGCGGCGAAGTGAAACGCGCCTTGAATTGTCTCTGGATACACGTTGTCTCGCAGCGAGACGATGGTGGGGATATTGCGATAGACGTAGGGAAAGACAAATTCGCCATCATGAATATAGAAGCGATCTGCTCTGTGCAAATGTTCGGCAACATCCTGCACGATGCCAGCGATGTTATAGGCCGGGGTATCGTAGGGCGCGGGAAACGGCTGCTTGAAGCGCAAAATGGGCAGCACGCGGGCATTTTCGTGCCAATCAAACGGCGTGCTGGTATCCTCACGGCGCGTACACAGCAGCGTGATCTGATGCCCCTGTTCGGCAAGGTGCATGGCAATTTTACGCAGATGTTTCTGCCCTCCCCCCATATCATGATCGGGAAACAAGGGGGTAATGGAAAACATCACGATGCGCATAGTGGCCTGCCGGAGATAGATCGGGACGTTGACGAAAGCATAATATTTTATCGGCCGTAGGGCTATATCCGCTGCAAATGGTCAATTTAATTTATACTCGGTGTAATCACAAGGTTTGCAGAAATTCACCCCGTTTTGCCGCGCTTAACCGCCCCCTTAGCCCACGCGCAGAGAGGGGCAAAAAACCGTCGGATTTTGGGGGGATGAGGTTCTTGCAAAACAGTCACTTGCAGCAAATTTCAACTTCCGTGATTCACTGATGCTCAAATTTTACCGGCATATCCTTAAAGAAGCTGATGAACGCAACTCTATCGTCATCATTCCCTGAAAGAACGGCCGCCAGCGATTACCGTATTCGTATCGCACAGGCGCTGGCGCGAAGCTGCTCGCTGGCGCTGGGTCAATCTGTGGCAGCGACTGGATCGAGCGCGCGCGGGCTGGCCGATGATGATTCTGACCTTGAAGTGAACTTCTGGGGGCATGAACTGCCCGGCCACGATGAACGGCTGGATTGGCTGGTGAGCATGGGGCTGCGGGATCCGGTGGTGCATTTCAAGCCGCGCACCGATCAATCGGTGTGGATCAGCGGCCAATTTCAAGGGGTGGCGCTGGAGGCGGGATGGCAAACTTTTACCGCGCTGGAAGAGAGCCTAACGCCGATTCTGGCTGGAGAAATTTTTGACCGCAAACAGTTGATGCTGGCGGAACTGATCGCCAGCGCGGTCATTCTGCGCGATGAGGGGCAGGTGGCGGCGTGGCAGGAACAATTGACGCGAGAGTATCCGGTGGCGCTGCGGGGGCAGTTCTATGAGGATGCGCTGAAGCGGCTGAACAACGCCCATCATCTGGCAGACGAACGAAGGCTGGCACGGCGCGGCGAAACGCTGGCATTGATGGAGATGCTGCGCGACGATCTGGCGGTGATGATGCGGCTGCTGTATGCGCTTAACGGGCGCTGGGAAGCCGGGCCAAAATGGACGCTGACGCTGGCAGCCCACCTGCCGATCATGCCGGACTGCTGGCGCGAACGGGTGGATGCGGTCTTCGCCGCGCCGCATGATACGGCCATTGATCAAGGCCGCGCGCTGCTGGCGGAGGCCATCGCTTTGGCAGCTTCAACGGATGAGATTACGGAGTAGGGGGAAGCAAAACGATGCGCTGCCCGCGCATCTAGTGCCGTAGGCTCGAACCCCATCTGTCTTTCATCATCCCCATTCCAGCGATTCTCGGATAAACTAGCCGTTTCAGGATACGAAAACCATTCAAGAGGATAGGACACCGTGACCGTTTCAACCAACACCCCGCAGCAGAAGGATAATACCTTCCTGATCATCGGCATCATCGTGATTGTCGCCGCTATTGCCGTTGCGCTGATCGTATTTGCAGGCAGCGCACCGGCCCCGGCCAGCGAGCAAACCCGCCAGACCAACGCGCAGTTTCTGGCTGAAAATGCGGCTCGCGAAGGCGTGATCACTACCGCCAGCGGCCTGCAATACATGGTGATCACCGATGCCGAAGGCGACCAGCACCCCACCCTGACCGACCGCGTGACGGTAGATTACGAAGGCCGCCTGCTGGATGGCCGCGTGTTTGACAGTTCCTATCAGCGCGGCACCCCGGCCACTTTCACGCTGACTCAGGTGATCGCGGGCTGGACGGAAGGCTTGCAGTTGATGACCCCCGGCGACAAATTCACCTTCTGGATTCCGGCAGAGCTGGCCTATGGCGTGCAGCCGCCGCAGGGAAGCATCATCCCGCCGAACGCGGTCTTAGAATTCGACGTAGAGCTGCTCAGCATTAATCAGTAATGGCGGCGAACATGGATGAAATCACTTTACAACCGCTGCGGGTGGGGGTCGTCGGCTTAGGCTGGCCGGGCGAAACCCACCTGAAGCATTACAACGCGCAGCCGGGCGTTTCGGTGGTGGCGGTGGCCGATCCGAATGCGGCGCGGCTGTCTAAAATTCAGTCTACCTATAATGTGCCGCACGCCTACAGCGACTGGAAAGAACTGGTCGAACGCGATGATCTAGACATCGTGAGTGTGGCGACGCCGAACTATCTGCACATGCCGATCACGGTGGCGGCGCTGCAATCGGGCAAGCACGTGCTGACCGAAAAGCCGATTGCCGCCAACGCCGCTGATGCGCTGGCGATGGTGGAAGCTGCCGAAGCCAATCATCGGGTGCTGGAGGTGGCTTTCAATCACCGGCATCGCGGCGACGTGCAAACCCTGAAGCGGATCATTGACGAAGGCATACTGGGCAAAATTTACTACGCCAAGTCTTATTGGATGCGGCGGCGCGGCGTTCCGGCGTGGGGCGGCTGGTTCGCGCAGCATGAGCTGGCAGGCGGCGGCCCGATGATCGATCTGGGCGTGCACATGCTGGATATGGCGCTGTACCTGATGGGCGAGCCGGAGGTGGTTTCGGTCACGGGGGCGGTGTATTCGGAGCTTGCGCCGCGGGGCAAGGGCGCGTCGGTGCCTTTACAGGGACAATTCGACGTAGAAGACCTTGGCTCGGCTTTCATCCGGCTGGCCGATGGGGCGACGCTGATTCTGGAGGCCAGCTGGGCGGGTTACGGGCATCGCTACGATGATTTCGGCGTGGAATTGTTCGGCTCGGATGCGGGCGCGGAAATTGACAACCGCCACCCGCGCGGCGAAGATACGCTGCGGGTGTATGCAGATTTAGGGGGCGCGCCAGCAGTCTCAATACCGGTCGTTGGCCCCGGCGAAGGCCATCTGGCGACGGTACGCGATTTTGTGAACGTGATCCGGAGCGGCGATTGGGCTGAACATTCAGGCCGCGAAGGGCTGAGGCGCGCGCGGATCATCGAGGCGGTTTACGACAGCGCCAGAGCCGGACGCGAGATTGTGCTGGGGGGATAAGCAGCAAGGACACATTTAGAAATCACAATCCGGGCATGCTAGTACATGTGACACTATGGACAAGCAGATTGTTCGACCCACAATCCATCTTCCCCTCACCCGCAAATTGAAGGGCGCGGCAGGCTGCGCCCTGATCCCCTCAGGGTGGGGGGAACTGGTGATACTCTGCCCTCGTAACGCGCACCCGCCACCGCTTTTTGCTCACGGATAACGGCGATAAAACCTGTGAGCGAACGCTTACAGACCGGTCTTTTACGCTTATAGGCTTACCCCAATCAGATTTCACATACGAGGTATGATGCGGATATTCATCATTCTGGCCGCGGCATTGATGATTGCGGCCTGCACGCCCGCCGCCGCTTCTGAGCCGCTTCCAACAGGCGATGCGGAGCGCGGGGCACAGTTATTCAACCAGAGCGTGAACGGAGCGCCGGCCTGCAGCACCTGCCATACGCTGGATGGTACGGCGCTGGTCGGGCCATCGCTGCAAGGCGCTGCCGATGCGGCGGCGCGGGTGGCGGGGCAAAGCGCGGAAGATTATCTCTATACTAGTATTATGCAGCCTGCCGCCTTCGTGGTCAGCGGCTACAGCAATTCTATGTACAATCAATATGTACAGTACCTCAGCCCGCAAGATACTGCGGACTTCATCGCATTTTTGCTAACGCTACAGGGGGATTAGGACATGGATATCTTACTTGTACTGCTGCGCCTGCTGCATATTATTGCCGCATTTGTGTGGATTGCGCTTGGCCTTACACAAGTTCTGTTTGTCGGGCCGGCGGTGGGCAAATCCGGCGAAAGCGGCCTGCGCTTCTTGAAGGCGCTTTTGACCAAAACTGCATTTCCGATGGCGTTTCCGATAGCTGCTGGTTTGACCGTGCTGGCGGGGATTCTGCTGTATTTTGTCAGTAATTCAGCCAGTCACTTTTCGACCACCGGAAATATTGTGCTGGGCATCGGGGCGGCATCGGGACTTCTTGCCGCCGGTCATGGCGGGGCTGTAACCGGGCGGATCACCGGCGATATGGCGAAAGCACTGGTGCAGTATGTACCGGATGACCATTCACCGATTTCGGCGGAAGGCCTGCAGGCGCTGCGGGGCTACGCGATGAAACTGGCAAGCCACGGGCGCATCAGTTTGGTGCTGATGATCGTGGCGCTGGTGGGCATGGGCGCGGCGCGTTATCTGTAGAATAGGGCAGCCAAAAACGGACAAGGCTGCTGCTTGTCCGTTTTTGGCTACTGCCGGTCTTGCCATTCCTCGATAGTGGCTTGAAGGTAGGCGCGCACGGCGTCATCGTCAATATCGCTGACCGCCTCGAAGGTGCGGCCATCTACCTCAATCGCCAACACATCGCCCGGCGCGGGCTTGACGTGAATACCCCGCCCGGCAAACTGCGGGGCGGAAGTCAGCTTATACTGCAAAAAGGCCTCAATCGCCTCTACGATATTGATTTCAGGGATCGGCTCGGTGGGCGAACGACGGCGGCCACGCTTCGGGGCTTCCGGCTTATCGGGCATACGGAATTTGGGCAGATCGCCGGGCAGCGCGCCGGGGGGCATGGGCGGAAGCTCGCTGGTGGCGAGGACCGGTGCTGGCGGCATGGGTGGGGCGTCGGCAGGCGGGAACGCCGGAACTGGCGCAGAAGCCGCTGGCGTGGTGATGCTTTCGCGTGCTGGCTTGCCCAGTTCGTTCAGCGTGTTCAACAGCCGCCTTCGAAATTCGGGATCGGCGTTGATCGGAGGGCTGCGGTAAATTGAAGTGCCGACTTGAACAATCAGGCCGCCTTCCGCCACATCACGATAGACGGTCATCACTTCGGCAGCTTCAACCGCTTCGCCGCTGCTGAGATTCAGGCGGGAAGCAGCGCCGCCGCCACGGGGAACCCCCGCAGCAGGGACATCACTCACCAGCGCCGCCAGTTCGGGCAAATCGGCGTTGAATGTAAATGCAGAACTGCCGGCCGCGGCGGGCGCAGATGCTTGCGCCGCTTTACGTCTGGCCTTGCGCCGGCGTTCCCAGAAGATCAGCGCGGCGACCACTGTGAGCAGCACAATTGAGCCGCAAAAGATCAGGAAGATGGTTGGCGGTATCTGTGCAAAAAAATCGCCGAGATCGCTATCCACAATCATTGCTCCATAGGTGTGTACTACTGAGAATATAGCACGGCATAGAACCTATGAAGCGTAGTATTTTAGAAAGGGCGGTCATAAGGGAAGGACAGTTCAAAAAGTTAAAGAAGTGATGAGGGAAGAAACCCGTAGGGGCGCGGTGCTAGATCGCCCCTATAACCCGATGATCCTATCTTTCTAAAAAGTAGACCGCCATTTTCGCTTAAGCCAGCTTCTGAAGCAGGCGTTCGGCTTCCTGCTTCAGGCTGTCGCGCAGTTCGCGGGGCGACAGCACCTCAGCATGCGCGCCGAAGCCGAAAATCCAGCTTTGAATTTCGCGCAGCTCGCCCACCCGGTAAACCATCACGCCGACCGGCTCATCGTGGTGATAGGTGTAATGCTGGCGCTCGCGCACGTGGGCAAGCACGAAAGGATGAAAGCGAACGCGCACTTCCAGATGGCGGCCCGGCGCCAGCAGCATGATGCGCGGCTCGAAGATTTCACCCGTATCTTTCAGCGACTGAATGCGCGTTAGGCGGAAGCTGCGAATATCGTTACGCAGGCGGTCATAGCCGGTCACATACCACGAACCGGACGCAGAGTAGTGCAGTTGATGCGGCTCAAAATCACGCGCGATGCTGATGTCATCGGTGGGGCGGCGATAGCTGATATGCAGCACCTGATGATGCTCCAGCGCCTCTAAAATTTCGCGCATGTAGGGTTCGCGGGCATCGAAACGGGCATGCGGCGGGAAATATTCCAGCACGCGCACCAGCTGATCCGCCATTTCGCGGGTGACAGGGGGCAGAGTGGCGCCAATTTTGGACAGCGCGGCCTCAATATCTTCGCTGAGATTTTCACCCGCCTGCTTGCCGAACAGCAGGCCGCTCAAGTACAGCGACAGCGCCTCTTTCGCACTGAGCATCACCGGCGGCAGGTGGAATCCTTCGCTCAGGGTGTAGCCTTCGCCATGCACGCTGGCGGTGTGAATGCCAAGCGATTCCAGATCGCGCAGATCGCGGTAAATGGTGCGCTCGCTCACTTCAAATTCTTGCGCCAACGCGCTGGCGCGGGGCAAACGGCCTTCTTTTAGTGCCAGTAGGGTGGCGAAAAGCCGGTCAACACGATTCATGATTTTGTCCGTTTAACTATCAGCGAACAGGGATGGGGTCATGAGGGCAAGCAATCTTGCTTACCCTTCATGAATAGTTTTAGTGGGATGAGAGAACGACGTTTTTAGAAGGGAATCTGGTCGAAATTCCCGCCGCTGTTGTCGTCGAAATTGCCGCCGCCGCTGCCGCCTTCAAAACTGCCGCCTTCGCCGCCGCCCTCACGGGAACCGAGGAAGCGCACATCGCGGGCGGTTAGTTCCAGCGTCGCTTGAGGTTGGCCGCTGCCATCGGTGTAAGCGCGGGCATCTACGGTGCCGATGACCATCACCTGCTTACCTTTGGTTAGAAACTTATTGCAGGTCTCGCCCAATTCGCGCCAAGCAGCCACGCGAAACCAGGTGGTCTTTTCCTGCCGCTGCTCGCCCTGCCCAAAAACTGAATTAACGGCTACGGTAAAATTACAGACGGGAACACCGCTTTGAAGATATTTCAATTCGGGGTCGCGCCCAACATTACCAACAATGATCACCTGCTGATAGCCCGCCATCGTATAGTCTCCTCTCGCGTTCAAGCGTCTCATCGGAGGGCAAATTAACCTGAGAAATTAGCTTCTCAGTAGAACATCCATTCTAACACAAACAATCAAAAATGTCCAGCAAAAATTAGACAAATTTCGGGGCAATTTTGCAAATTTTGAGGGGGGAAGGGAAGTCATTGGCGATGAGGTCTCCAGCCGTAGGGCGCAAGCCTACTACGGCGTCGCAGCAGGCGGCATCGCTACAATTCCACCTGATGGGCGTGGCGCACAAAATCTTGACCGCGCAGAGTCTCCAGCAGGCTTTCGGGCATCGGCTCGTCCAGCGTCAGCACCGTGAGGGTATGGCCGCCGGGGGTGGCACGCCCGGTCTGCCAGATCGCGATATTGATATTGTTATCAGCAAACAGCGTGCCGACGCGGCCAATCACGCCCGGCTGGTCGAAACTGCCCATGATCAGCAGCATGCCTTCGGGGACGAAATTCAGGCGATAGTCGTTGATCTGTACGATATGCGGCTCGCGCCGATCCATCAGGGTGCCGCCGATGGTGATGACTTCGCCATCTTCCAGCGTCGCCTGCACCGAAACCACGCTGGCATAATTGCCCGTTTTCAGCCCTTTGGCCTGCGTCACCGCGATTCCCCGTTCAGCGGCCAATATCGGGGCATTGATGTAATTGACCAGATCGCTGAATACCGGCGCGAGGATGCCTTTGAGCAGCGCCACCGTCACCGGCTTGACGATGCCGCCGGCCTCTTCGCCGCGATATTCGACGGCGATCCGGCGCACGCGGGTGCGCGCCAGCGATTGCAGAATTTTGCCCATGCGCTCGGCCAGCGCCATATAGGGCTGCGCGGTCTCGTAATCGAGGCCGGCTACGAAGGGCAGATTAACCACGTTGCGGTAATCATCGCCGCGCAGCGCATCCAGCACCTGCGACACAATTTGCAGCGATAAATCCTGCATGGTTTCATGGGTATTATCGCCAATGTGCGGGGTGTGAATCACGCTTTCCATGCCGATCAGCGGGCTGTTATCCGGCGGTTCTTCGCTGAACACATCCAGCGCCGCGCCGGCCAGATGCCCAGATTGAAGCGCCGCCGCCAGCGCCGCCTCATCTATCACGCTGCCATGCGCGGTGTTGATCAGCCGCGCGCCGGGTTTCATGGCGCTGATGAAGGCTTCGTCTATCAGCGTTCGCGTCTCTCTGGTGAACGGCACGTGCAGGCTGATGAAATCGGAGCGGGTTTGCAGTTCTTTGAGGCCGACCAACTGCACCCGTTCGTCGTCTATTTCTTCATCGCCCAGATAGGGATCATAGGCCAGCACGTTCATTCCGAAAGCCAGCGCGCGCCCGGCTACGATTGATCCGACACGCCCCATGCCCACCAGACCGAGCGTTTTCCCCTGAAGCTGGCTGCCTTCCTGCCGCTTGCGATCCAGCAGCCAGAGTCCCTCTTTCAGGCGGGTATGCGCGCTGACCAGATGGCGGCTGAGCGCCAGCATCAGGGTTAGCGTCAGCTCGCCAGCGGCGACGGCGTTGGTGCCGGGCGTGTTCATGACCACGATGCCGCGATTGGTGGCGGCCTCAAGATCGACCCCGCTGAGCGACACGCCCACCCGCGCGATCAGCTTGAGCTTCGGCGCGGCGTCCAGCAGCGATTTATTCAGCAGCACATCGTCGCGGCTGATGATGGCATGGGCTTCCGCCAGCTTTTCGCGCAGCGCCGGGGTGTTGGGCGCACAGGTCAGCAGTTCGGCATCTTCCGCCACGCGGATCAGGTTCAAGCTGGCATCGGTGAGATCGGCGGCGACGAGAATTTTGTAGGTCAAGGTGGGGCATCCTGAATCTGTGCCAATAAGCGTGAGAAATAATAGCACAGGGGGGAAGGGTGAAAAAGAAGGAATGAGCGGGGCGTTCAAAAAAAAACGCTGCCGGTTAAAAGGGTGGGGGCTAAGGGACATCCGCCCTCCCCCCGTGACCTCTCTGTGGTTTAAGCTTCTATCCGAAGCAGGCCAACGCTTCCAGCGCGGCTTGCACCTCATGCAGGCTTTCGACCACAAAGGGGGTGATGCTGGCGAAGCCTTCAGGCGTGCCATGCGAGAGATCGGGCACGGCGACGGTAATCATGCCGGCGGCGGCGGCGGCGCGTGCGCCATTACGGCTGTCTTCCAGCGCGAGGCAGTTGGCGGGATTCGCACCCAAACGCCGCGCCGCTTCCAGATAAATATCCGGCGCGGGCTTGCCTTCTGGCACTTCATCGCCGGTCACGCGCACCGGAAAATAGGCATCCCAGAGGTGTTCAGCGACCACGCCGTCAATGACCGCCATCGGTGAGCTGGAGGCAATCGCAATCGGCACGCGGCGATCTATCAGATATTGAATGATCTGCCCCGCGCCGGGGCGTACTGGCACGCTGCCGGGGATCATGCTCACGAAGCTGTTGACCGCTTCAGCAATCAGGATCTCTTCAGCATCAGGAATTTCCAGCGCGGCGCGCAGCCCACGCCAGAAGTCATCCATGCGCAGCCCGATCAGCGGCATGCGAATATCATCGGTCAGAACTTTGCCGCGTTTGCCCAGCAGCCGGTGTTCAACGATCTCCCAGACTGGCTCGCTGTCCACCAGCAGACCATCCATATCAAAAATCACTGCTTCAGGGCAAGATGTGAGGGTGAGCATAGACCTTTTCCGTTGTGAGAGCTGTTGAAAAACTTATAGATTCCGGTCAATCATTCGCGTGATCAAACGCCGCCTTGAAGGCCGCCTGATTTTCGTCGCTTTTGAGCGACATGCCACCATCCAGCGCCAGCGCGATACCTTTATCGAACACCGCCTGATGCGGCGTGCCGATCACCCGCGCGTAGCCGGTTGGCCCCGCGGCCAGCGGCAGAATAGGCGACAGCGTATTCACCGGCACGAAGGCATCAGCTTCCGCCTGCACCTTCGCCCGCGAAACCACGCCGCCGAAACCGACGAATAAATCCACCACCGAGCGGGCTGCCAGATCAGAGGCGCCATCGCCAACCATCAGGCGGCGGCCATGTTTGCCCCCCGCCAATTCCTGAATGATGCGCGGCTTGCCGCTGGAGATGGTGAGTGGGCCTTCGTTGTAATCGAGATAGGTTTGCTGGTTGCGCGCGGCTGGCTCGTGATAATTCCACCATTCGCCCGAAAGCTCGTTGTATTCCACTTCTACCGCGCGGATATGATCTGGGTCCACACCCAACCGCTTGCCGAAGCCGCGCACCGGCTCGGCCAGGCCGCCGCTGATGATGAAAATCTGCTTTTTCAGAAAGCGCAGCGCGGCCAGCACCTCAAGCACATCTGGCACCAGCGTTTCCCAGTATTTTTCCTCGACGGCTTTCAACTGTTCGCGGGTGGGGCGAATGGCTTGCAGGCGCTTGCCGTACACGGCTTCAAGATCGAGTTCGCCGTCCATCGCCTTTTGAGTCAGCACGCTGACGCGAAGCTCTTTGCCTTTGAAGCGCGCCAGCTCATCAATGCCTTCGATGGTTGAAAGGGTGCTGTCGCAGTCGAAAAAGATCAGGTCGTAAGGCGCCCAACGTGTGGTCTGCACGGGAAATCCTCTAATCACAAACAGCGTATAAGGGTAGCAGAAGGTGAGGAAAGTTAGAAGTTCCGAATGCTGAGTTCTGAGTGAAGGGCGGTTAAAAATAGACTCCCGTAGGGGCGGCGCATGCGTCATCCGCACATTAGAGGATGCAGGATAGTGCGCGGGCGCTCCCCCCACACTATCCTTTTAACCTTTAACTATTTTCACTCATCACTTCTTTTTCACCCAACCCCACATCATGCCGCTGCGCGGGGCGAACAGGAAGGCGAGGATGAAGAAGGCGGTCAGCGTCAGCACAATGCCAGCACTCGGCGCGATGCGAACGTGCCACGCCAGAACCATGCCGATGACCCCGCCCAGCGCCGCCAGAAACGCGCCTAAGGCCATCATCGCCGGCAGGCGCTTGACGAAGAGTCGCGCGGTGGCCGCGGGCGTCACCAGCAGCGCGGCCACCATCACCACGCCCACCGCCTGGAGGCTGATGACCACCGTCAGCGCCAGCAGCACCAGCAGCAGCGTCCGCAGTCCTTCGGCGGGCAGCCGCAGCGAACGCGCCAGCGTCAGGTCAAAGCTGATGATCAGAAATTCTTTATAGAACAGGAATACGCAGGCCAGCACCAGCGCCGCCACGATCAGGATCAGCGACAGATCGCCGGGGGTGATGCCCAGCACGTTGCCGATCAGCAGATGCGATAAATCGGTCGCGTAGTTTTGCGCCAGCGAGATGATGCCGATGCCCAGCGCCAGCGCCCCGGCAAAGACGATGCCAATCGCGGTATCTTCGCTCAACCGCCCGCCGCGCGTTAGGAAGCCGATGCCGACGGCCGAGAGCAGCCCCGCCGCCAGCCCGCCGATGAACACCCATTCGCGGCCAGCCCCAGCAGCCAGATAGGCCACCGCCACGCCGGGCAGCACCGTATGCGCCATTGCATCACCTAAAAAGGCCATGCGCCGCGTGACCACGTAAGCGCCGACCACGCCGCACACGATGCCAATCACAATCACCCCCAGCAGCGCGCGCTGCATGAAGGCTGGCGCGAGCGGATCAATGAAAATTTGTTGCAGCCACGCCGCCAGATCCATCGCCTATCCTGCAAATCCAAGTTAAATGGTATTGAAACATGGTATCACTCGCGCCGATTTATCACAATCTGGTTTATGATGAAATTCCAAGCGTGACGCAAGCGGTTTGATACGCCCATATTTTGGAGAGAAGGCCATGACAGCACCCTGTTTAGCCACAGTTCGCCCGGTCGCTGATTTTTCGCGGGTGAATGTGCGCACGTCACCCACCACTACGGCGGCTATTTTGCAAGAGATTGAGGTTGGCGCCAGCGGCTTGAAGGTACTGGAAGTGAAGCCAGACGAGCGCGGCCAGTCGGTCAATGGTCGCGTCTATCAATGGTTCAAGGTGATGCTGCCCGGCGGTGATGCTGGCTGGCTGCGCGATGATCTGCTGGAAATTGTGGGGGGCTGCGCGCCATTTGGCTACGGCGAATTGGCTTTGCCCGCGCGGGCGGCCAACCTGACCCGCGATATACGGCCTGCGGGAGGGAAAACGCCGGGCGGCGTGACCCCACCCCCGAAGCCAGTTGATCCAGCCATCGAAGAACGGACGCGGCTGGCGGCGTTTAACATCACCGCCGGGTTTGAAGGCGGCGGCTATGAGACCTATCAAGATTATGACACCGGCGTTGTCAGCTACGGGCGCTTTCAATCCACGCTCTCAGGCGGCGGCTTAGAGCAGTTGTTAGATTTGTATCTATCGAAGGCAACCGGAAAAAGCGCCGATCTGCTGAAAACCCAGTATATGCCGCGCGTGCGCCTCAAAGACCCCGAACTGCGCGGGGACGCCGGGTTCAAGGCGCTGCTGCTGCGGCTGGCGCGTGACCCGGTGATGCAGACGGCGCAAAATCAATACACGACCAACGCTTACTGGAACACTGCGATGCGCCAGAGCATGATGCCGCGCGGGATCAAGACGCCGTTGGGGCAGGCGCTGGTGTTTGACATGGCGATCAATCATGGCAACTGGGGGACCGAGCGCGACTTTTTGCGCCCGGCTGAACAGTCGCTAGGCGCGGCGATTCAATCCAAACTAGGCGAAAACGGGCTGACCGAAGAGCAGTTAATCCTGCGGGTGGCGCAAATTCGGCGGGATCGGCTGTATGCGCTGGCGGCGGCGCGTGGTTGGGGCGGCCTGCGCCCACGCGGCGATTTCTGGGTGAATGCGGTTGAAGATGGCGATTGGCAACTTGACGGGGACGACAAAGGCGAAATTTTGATCAAAACCGGCAAGAAGGTACAGGTGAAGAAACCGTAAAAGCAGTTATAAGTAACGGGTAACGAATGATGAGAGGAAAAAGTGCCGCTTCTAACTCATTACCGCTTGCTTACCCCATCGCCACAGCAACCGCGCTGGCGTGACCGCGCTCGTGGGTAAGGCTCACGTCCCATTCGCGTAAGCCAAGCTGATCGCTCAGGGTTTGCGCCGCGCCGTGCAAAATGAGGGTTGGGCGGCCACGTTCCCCGCAGCGAATCTCAATTTCCTGCCAGCTTACATCGCCAATGCCGGTGCCTAAGGCTTTGGCGACGGCCTCTTTAGCAGCAAAACGCGCCGCTAATCGCGCAGGGTGATCGCCCGTATCGGCACGTTCGCCGGGCGTGAAAAAGCGATTCAGGAAGCGCTCGCCGAAACGCTCGATGCCGTCCTGAACCCGCGAAATTTCAATGGTGTCAATGCCACAACGGAGCATAAGCAGCCTTTAAGCAAAACCA
>JACSRP010000084.1 GCA_014879665.1 Anaerolineae bacterium
GACTTTAGCATTGTTGGGATGACAACCTGCCCGGAGGCTTTTCTGGCACGCGAAGCTGAAATTGCCTATTCCACCATGTCACATGTCACCGATTATGACTCGTGGCATATTTCCGAAGAGCCAGTGAACGTGGGATTAGTGATCAATACGCTCCATCGTAATCTGGAGTTAGCGCAGCGCGCCGTTGCCATCGCGGTAGAGAAAATTGACGAATCCGCACTCTACCCGGAGCATTTTGCGCTTGAGGGCGCAATTATGACCGATCATTCACACATTCCGCCCGAAACTTTTCAGCGCCTAGAACCGATCATTGGGCGACTGTACCGTTAAGAATGACCGGCACAACGTGGTATGTCCTCCCGGTTCCAGCCGCATGGCAGCGCTATTTTGCGCGCGTTCTGCTGGTATTGGGGGGATTATTCCTGCTGCTTAATACAATTACGCTGACCGCAGTACAGGGTTTTCGTCCCGGATTATGGGTGAGCTTTACCGTCTGGCTCGCCTGTGCAATATACGGCCAGTTCTGGCTAGAACGAAGAAAACCCAGAACAGATCCCCTACTCTTTCCACTTGTCATGTTCATGAGCGGTTGGGGCATCATGATCATCTCCCGGCTGCTGCCGGCATTTGGGGAGCGCCAAACTCTCTGGCTGATCATTTCATTTATTGCATTCATCGCCGTGATCCGTATTCCAAACCTCATCATGCTGCTGCGACAATTCCGGTATTTACTACTGGTATTTGGAATCGGGCTACTGCTGACCACCATCCTGTTTGGCACTAATCCGAGCGGCACCACTGGCGCGCCGGCCTTATGGTTGGGCGCAGCGGGCATCTACTTTCAGCCTTCAGAACTGCTGAAGATCGTACTGGTCGCCTTTGTTGCCAGCTACCTTGCAGAACAGTATCCAGTGTTTCGCAGCGCCGAGCTTCTAGGCGATGGCCGCAAAGCCTATAACATCTCTCCCCGCGTAGGTGGGCCGATTCTGTTGATGTGGGGAATATGTCTTGTCGTGCTGATCTGGCAGCGTGACCTTGGCACGGCCATTCTGTTCTTCATCGTATTCATGCTGCTTCTCTATATTGCCAGCGGGTTAAGCTGGGTCGCGATTGGCGGGGCGGTTCTCATTCTCGCTGCCGGGTTGAGCGCCTATTTTCTCTTCGATGTCGTTAAACTGCGTGTAGATATCTGGTGGAACCCGTGGATTGACCCTGATGGCCGCGCCTATCAAATCGTCCAGAGTTTGATGACTTTTAGCGCCGGTGGCATTTTTGGCGAAGGTATCGGGCAGGGATTCCCTGCTTATGTGCCGGTCATTCACAGCGATTTTATCTTCTCGGCGCTGGCTGAGGAGTGGGGTTTGCTCGGAATTATCACCGCGATTGCGCTCATAACCGGGTTGGTTTCGAGAGCATTCACTATTGCTGTGCAGCAGCGTGGTAAACCCTATCCAACGCTGCTGGCTGTTGGCTTCGGCATCTTATTCGGTATGCAAAGCCTTTTGATCATGGGCGGCGTGCTAAAACTAATTCCGCTGACCGGCGTAACACTGCCCTTTTTCAGTTATGGCGGAAGTTCACTTTTGATCAGCTTCATCATCATGGGGCTGCTGCTGCGGCTTTCCGGCGGAGATTCTTGAGCGATGCCCTTTCGCCGTGAAATGAACCGCGTCTTTGCCGGAATACTGATCGCCTTTGCGCTGGTTGGGGCTGCTGCTGCCTACTGGGCGATGGCAAATTCCAACAGCATCCTAAACCGCGACGACAACCCGCGTCTGGTTGAACTTGAGAGGCGCATTCAACGCGGCGAAATCTATGACCGCAGGGGCTTGCTTCTGGTAGAGACGCTGATCAACGACAGCGGGCTGGTTTCACGAGAATATCTATTTCCGGCGTTTTACAGCGCGCTGGGCTACTCCAGTCTTCGCTATGGTGTTGGCGGGATAGAGGCGGACTACAATGCGCTTCTGCGTGGGGATACCCGCGAAGCACTGCTGGCCTACGATCTGCTGCATCGCCCGATACGGGGAAGCGATCTTCAATTGACGCTTGATGCCAGTATTCAGAGCGCGCTGTATCACGCGATGCTCGGTCAGCGTGGAGCGGCGATTGTGCTCAGCATTCCAGATGGGCAAACACTGGGAATGGTCAGCATGCCCACATTTGACCCAAACCGCCTCGATGCACAGTGGGATACGCTCAATACAGACGTGAACAATCCATTTTTCAATCGCGCAGTTCAGGGCAGCTATCAACCCGGCGGTGCCATGCAAACACCGTTGATGATGGGCGCGCTGCTCAGCGCCCGGCCTTTAGACAGCGAAATTGCCGATGGCTCTGTGCCGGTAGATTTGAATGGGTTAGAAATCACCTGCGCGGTACGACTGCCGGTAATGCCCCTCTCGCTGCGGGATGCTTACGCATTTTCCTGCCCCACGCCTTTCGTTGAACTGGGGGAATCGCTCGAGGGCGCTCCGCTGGAATCCCTGTTTGGACAGGTAGAAGGTCTGGCACAATACAGACTGCTTCCAATAGAGACGCTGCCCAATACAACAGCAGCGCCAGCAGTAGATGACGAATCACCCACGACTGAAGAATGGCTGCTGGCAAATACGCTTGGACAAGGGGACATCACGGTAACGCCGCTGATGATGGCGCTGATTGCTGGCGCAGTTGTAAACGATGGCAATGCGCCGCAGCCTTATCTATTACAAGCCACTCGCAGCCCGAATTCCGAAAGCTGGCAGTCCGCCGTGCCGCTGCATCCGACTATACCCATCACAACAGCAAATACCGCACGGCGATTGCAAGACTTGATGCGCTATAACGTGGCAAACGGCGCTGCGCAGAACGCCGCCCGCCCCTTAATTGACATCGGCGGCCATGCGTCGCTGGCTCATTCAGGGGATACAACCAATGCGTGGTTCATCGGCTTCGCAACGCTGGGCGGGCGGCAGGCGGTGGCGGTGGCGATTGTGCTCGAAGACAGCGCCGACGCTGGCCTTGCCGCAGATATCGGCGGCACAACCTTACAAGCAGCAGGCGAGGCACTGGCAAGCGGCGGCAGTTAAAGCTGCTTTATCCGCCTTCCCACATCCGCGGCTTCAGCCCCAATTTTTTTGACCATTTGGCGGTTTTGCTGTTCATGTGCACCCACCATGAACTGTAATGCTCAATATGTTTGGCGGCTGCTAAACCGGCTACGAAATCAGACGCGCCTTCGAAGGGCTGCATAACCATCAATGCCCGGCCATATTCGATTTTACTATGGGCATCTGAGCCGATGGTGCCGCGTGTCCCGGTTTCCATCGCAAACGCCTGCGCTTTTCGGTTATCACTGCCAAACATACAGCGCGAATTGAAGACTTCGATAGCATCTACTTGATCGAGAATACGGCGCAAATCGGCTTCAAGCCATGCCCCTTTACGCAGCCGATCAAATGGGTGAGAAACGCTGATCGCCGCCCCCTGATCGCGCAGCCGCTTTATGGTCTCTTCAGGAGTCAATCCGGCGGGAATAGATTCTTGCATGAAATAACCAAGCAGCTCGCCCTGCGTCGTCATAATCTCTTCGCCGACGATCACCCGTTCTGGGGCGAGTTTTTGCATCATGATGGCCGCTTCAGCGGTGTTATGATCGGTGATGGCAATTTTATCAATGCCCCGCTGCTCACATAGCCGCAGGATAGTATCGAATTTCACCACGCAGTCTTTGGAATACAGGGTGTGGCAGTGCAGTTCAACGCGCCATGTTTGTGCAGACAAGTTCAAACTCCTTAGTCTTCGCTTAAGATTCTAGCAGCGGCCGCATCTCTCGCACAGACTGTATGCTATAATGCCCACTCTTAAAAATATTCGCGCGATGGGTAACCGTTGGGTGAACGGCTTTCAAATTTTCCTCACCCTGTGGCACACTGAAACTCTGGCCTTTCGCCAATATGCCGGTTAATTTTACAAAAACACATGAATAACTACCCGCCTGAATACGATAATTCAACATCAGCCCCGCCCCGGCTGCTGCTGTGGCTGGCAATGATATTTTTGATCGTGCTGGTGCTAGCAGCAATAGCCGTCGCCGTCTTTATGGTCAATGATCGCCGCATCAGTGCATTGATCCCGGTGGTCGGCATCGGGCTAATGGCGCTGCCGATTGCCAGCGTGATCAGCGCCCTGTTTATGCGCAACGGGCTGCCTAAACGGCTGTGGCTGTGGATCGCTGTGCTGTGGGCGGTATTCCTGCTGGCGATCAGTTTCGGGTTCACCCTCTACTATCGCGATTCACTACCGCCCCGTTATCAGGAAGAAATGCTGACCTACGCGCCGTTCATGCGGCAGTTCATGCGGCCAACGCCGCAGGGTGGCATCGTGCCAACTTCAGCCGTGACCAGCGCCATTTCTCCGGCAGACCTGCTGGCACTGCCAGTTGAGGCCACCGCCAGCTTAGAACCAACCGAAACTAGCATACAGCCTGACGAGGCGCCAACATCAGAGCCAACGATGCAACCTACCGATGCTCCGACAGAGGCTGCTGTTGTCCCAACCAGTACCATCGAGGCACCGGTCATTCAGCCGACCAGCGAACCCGCAGACGCGACTAATATCAATACATCATTCGTGTCGAGCAGCCGCCCGGCATCTGCCTTCATGTACGGTTTTCGCTGGGAGCGCCAAGGCTGGAACAACTGCGGCCCAACCAATATCACCATGGCGCTCAGTCATTTTGGCTGGCAAGAAGATCAAAATTACGCTGCGCAGTTCCTCAAGCCGGAAACCGAAGACAAGAACGTCAGCCCCGGCGAGATGGTCAATTTTGTGAACACGCATACTGGCGTCCGCGCAATTACGCGGATCGGCGGCAGCGTCGAACTACTTAAACACCTGATTGCCGCAAATTTCCCGATCATTACCGAAACCACCTTCACCCCGGAAGGATCCGACTGGATCGGCCATTATCAGACCGTTGTTGGCTATGATGACAATGCTGGCAGCTTCTATGTGTACGACAGCTGGTTAGGGATAGAAGATGGTAACGGTTTACCTGAACCCTACGGCCAGTTTGACCGTGATTGGCAGGCTTTCAACCGCACCTTCATCGTGCTATACGAACAGTCACGCGAAGGGGTGCTGATTAACTTATTAGGCGACCTTGCTGATGTGAATCTTGCCGCGGAGCACGCGCTGGAAGTAGCGCGGCAGGAAGCCTCGCAAGACCCGACGAACCCGTTTGCATGGTTCAATATCGGCACTGCCCTGACGCGCCTCGAACGCTACGATCAGGCAGCATCCGCGTATGACGAAGCGACTCGCCGCCTGCTGCCGTTCCGCATGTTATGGTACCAATTCGGGCCATTTGAGGCTTATTTCAACGTCGGGCGTTATGATGACGTGATGGGTTTGGTGCAAAACAACCTGACCAATGGCGCGCAGTTCGTTGAAGAAACCTACTACTGGCAGGGACGGGTGTTTGAAGCTAGAGGGCAAACTAATGAAGCAATCGCGGCTTATACCCGCGCGTTGAGTCATAACCCGCTGTATACAGCCGCGCAAGAAGCGCTGAACAACCTCACCTAACGCATTCAGGACGGTACACATATGGCATTAGCCGCTGGCCGTAAAGCGCAAATCACCCGATCTACGCTGATCGTCATGGCTTCGTTCGCAGCGGCAAAAGGGATCAGCCTGTTGCAAACTGTATTGATTGCACGCAGTTTTGGGATCAGCACAGAATATGATGCATTTGTAGCCGCAAACCGCCTTCCTGAAGTGATCTTCAACCTGATCGCTGGCGGCGCAATCACCTTCGCCTTCATCCCCGTTTTCACTGGCCTGCTAGCGAAAGATGAAACCTCCACCGCGTGGAAAACTGCCAGTCATGTTGCTAATACTATCTTTGCTCTGACGGCGGTCATCAGCCTACTCGCCTTCCTGCTGGCGCCGTGGCTGGTTTCACAGGTCATTTCGCCCGGATTCTCGCCCGAAACCCAGTCGCTGACGATTGAAATTATGCGCACGCTGCTTTTGAGCACGCTAATTTTCTCAATCAGCGGCTTGGTGATGGGCATTCTGCAAAGTTTCAACCGCTTTTTGCTGCCCGCGCTTGCGCCAATACTTTATGACGTAGGCATTTTGATCGGCGTCATCTTCTTGATGCCGACGATGGGTATTTATGGGCTGGCGTGGGGGGCGGTATTGGGCGCCGCAATGCACCTGCTGATTCAAGTGCCGGGGCTGCTCAAGGTCAAAGCGCGCTGGTGGCCGGAATTAGGCTGGAAAGACCCGAATTTCCGACAGGTCGTGGTGCTATTCATCCCGCGCGCGGCGGATCTTGCGCTGGTCAGCGTCAGCGCGATTATCCTCACCAATTTGCTTTCACGATTGGGCGAAGGCGCAACCAGCGCCTTTGATTGGGGATGGCGGCTGATGCAGATTCCCGAAACCCTGATCGGCACCGCCATGGGAATTGTGATTTTCCCAACATTAGCCGCGCTAAGCTCATTGGGCGACGTTGAAGGCAAACGTTCGGCTATGGCCGGCTCATTACGCTTTATTCTGGTTGCTACGATTCCATCAGCCGTCCTCTTGATCGCCGCGGGTAGGCCAATGCTCAGCCTGCTGGAAGGCGGGGCGTTCGATGCCAGCGCCACGAATCTAGTTTACAGCACGCTGATCTTCTTCTCCGCTGGCATCGTGGTACATTCTCTCTTAGAAGTAGTTGCCCGCAGCTTCTACGCTGATAAAGATACGCTGACCCCGCTGATCGTGGCAGTTGGCGGCGCAGTTATAAATATCGCGGCAGCCGTCGCCTTCAGCGGCCTGCTGACAGGGAATGCTAGCCCTGAAAATGTTGGCGCGCTGGCGCTGGCAAATACGCTGGGTATCGGTTTTGAAGTCGTCGCGCTGGCGCTGATACTGCGCAAACGCTGGCACGGCATCCACGAAAACGCCCTGATTCGCACGACAATACGCACTCTGATCGCCAGTATCGCGATGGGCGCGGCTGTAATGGGCGTCAATTTCCTGTTCAGCGCGCTGGGCTTTGCGGAGCGTGGTACGCTGTGGACGATCATCCAGTTAGCGATCAATTTCATAGTCGCTGCTGTTGTGTTTATCGGCGCTGCCTACTTGATTAAACTGGATGAAGTTAAGATTTTCCTGTCACGCAGCGTCCAATATCTAAGATCACTTTTTCGACGCAGCGAGGCGCAAACCGCGACGTGACGCTCAAAATAAAAGCCTATACCTTAGGCATGGTCTCCACCAACGCCTATCTGATCGGGGATGAAGATACCAAACGTGCCGTTCTGATAGACCCGGTGGATGATGCGCCGCAGTTATTCGCTGGCGCGCAGGAAGAAGGCTGGACAATTGCCCTGATTCTGGCGACTCACGCTCACTTTGATCACGTGCTGGCGAGCGCGGAACTCAAACAGTTGACTGGCGCGCCCTTCGCCCTCCATACAGATGCAGCCGCCATGTTAGAGGCGCTGCCGCTGCAATATCAGGCGTTTTTTGGCGTTCGCGGCCCGGATGCAGCAAAGACGGATCGGCTGCTGACGACGGAACCGGAGACGATTGAAGTCGACTCGATCAAGTTAGAAACGCTGTATACGCCCGGCCACGCTCCCGGCCATATTAGTTTCTATATGCCAGACGAGAAGATTGTTTTCAGCGGCGACGCCCTGTTTGCAGGCAGCATCGGGCGAACTGATTTGCCGGGCGGAGACACGCGACTGCTGCTGGAGTCGATTTCGACGAAGCTGCTCTCGCTGGGCGATAACGTGACGGTATTTTCCGGTCATGGGCAGCAGACGACTATCGGGCGGGAACGCCGGCAAAATCCCTATTTGCAGATATAAGACTTTTCGAATCCATAATCAATCGGCGATATCGCCACATAAACTATGAAATCACACGTACTGCTTATCTTTCTGGATGGCATCGGGTTAGGCACAGATGATCCGCAAACTAACCCTTTTGCCGTCGCCAATACGCCAACACTGCTCTCCCTGACCAACGGGCGGCGGTGGCTGAACAGCACCGGCATTCAATACGCCGAACGCGCCGTGTTCGTGCCTACCGATCCCCGTCTTGGCGTGAATGGTCGCCCTCAAAGCGCAAGCGGCCAGGCGGCCATCCTTACCGGCAAGAACATTCCGGAAATGATCGGTGAGCATTATGGCCCCCGCCCGAATCCTGCCATCCGTTCGATTCTCGCTCAAGATAATCTATTCAAACGGGTGGTGGCGCGAGGTGGCACCGCAGCACTCATTGAGGCCTACCCCCCGCGCTTTCACGACGCGATTAACAGCGGCAAACGCCTTGCCTCAAGCTATCAGCAGGCGCTGGTAGAAGCAGGCTTGCCCCTGTTTGGTGAGGACAAAATTTACAGCGGTGAGGCGCTCTCTGTAGATTGGGTTGGCAAAGGCTGGCGCTCAGAGTTGGGCTATACCGATACCCCGATCTATGAACCCGCTGAAGCCGGCAAGCGGATGGTTGAAATTTCCCGCCAGTATGATTTCGCTTTCTTCTCGCATTGGATGTCCGATGTTGTCGGGCATCGCGGTACCGTGGCCGAAGGTGCAGAGCTGCTCGAATTATTCGATGGCGTGATGGCCGGTGCGCTGGACGAATGGGACGATGACGAGGGGCTGCTCATCATCACCAGCGATCATGGCAACCTTGAAGACCTCAGTCACAAGAAACATACCGAGAATGATGTGCCGACAGTTATTATCGGTGCAGGGAGAGAAGAGATTGCCAGCAGTATCCACACGCTCGCCGATATCACGCCGGGCATCGAAACATTCCTATATGACCGATCCGGAAATGAGGCGACACATGGTTGACCCACAGGTGATGCGGGATACGCTCCGTTTCTGGGCAAGCGGCATCGTGGTCGTTACGACCCATCATGATGGAGAGCCTGCCGGCATGACTGCCAGCGCCTTCAATTCGCTCTCGCTCGACCCGCCGCAAATCGTCATTTGCCTACACAAGTCCGCTTTTACCGCGCAAATGATCGAGCAATCTGGCAAATTTGCAGTCTCACTGCTTGCCGATGATCAGCGCAGCATTTCCGAGCTGTTTGCCGGAAGAACTGCGGTTAATGATATATCCAGTCGTTTCAATGGATTGGAGACGGCCACCGCCATCACCGGTTCGCCCATCCTCAGCGAGGCGATTGCATGGCTGGATTGCGAGGTTGCGAAGCTGCACGACGGCGATTCCCACTGGATCATCATCGGCAGGGTTATGGCGGCTGGAAACAGTGATGCTCACAATCCGCTGCTTTACTTCAATCGCGGCTATCACCAGCTAGGCGGCCAGATTGCGGAGTGACATTTTCCCAGAACTCATAACGCGCCTTGACGGGTATTTTTCGCTCAACTACAATGACCGTTACGCATTTTTCTGGAATCCATGAACAGCAATGTTTGAACAGCTTAGCAACCGCTTGCAGGGCGTCTTTGATGGCCTTGGGCGTGTAGGGAAACTGACCGAAGCCGACGTAGACAAGGCAATGCGCGAAGTACGTATGGCGCTGCTAGAAGCTGACGTTTCACTACCGGTCGTGAAAGACTTCGTGCGCCGCGTTAAGGAACAGGCCGTTGGCGCAGATGTTGGCCGCAGCCTGAAACCCGGCCAGCAAGTCGTTAAGATCGTCCATGATGAGCTGTTGGAGACGCTGGGTGAACCCGGCCGCTTGAATTTCGGCACCAGCCAGAAACCGCATGTAATCATGATGGTTGGATTGCAGGGATCGGGCAAAACTACGACCTCAGCAAAACTGGCGACATGGCTGCGCCGCGATGGACGGCAGCCGTTTCTTGTGGCAGCAGATACTTATCGCCCTGCCGCCGTTGACCAGTTGGTGACGCTGGCGAAACAGATTAATGTTCCCTACTGGGAAGAAGGCACTAAGGTTAGCCCACCAGATATTGCCGTACATGGCGTTGAAGCGGCCAGAACAGCCAATGCCGCCGTCGTTATTCTGGATACGGCGGGCCGCCTACAAATTGATGACACCCTGATGGCCGAGCTTGAAGAGATCAAGCGGCGCACTAAACCAGCCGAAATTCTGCTGGTTGCCGACTCGATGACCGGTCAGGAAGCCGTAAACATCGCCGATGGTTTCAATAAGCGACTGGGCATTACCGGCCTTATTTTGACTAAAGTAGACGGTGATGCGCGCGGCGGCGCGGCACTCTCTATGCGTACTGTTACTGGCGTTCCCATTAAATTTCTGGGGACGGGCGAAAAACTTGATGGTTTCGAAGTTTTTCACCCGGATCGGATCGCCCAACGTATCCTTGGAATGGGCGACGTACTCACACTGATCGAGAAAGCGCAAGACGCTTTCGACGAAGAAGAAGCCATCAAACTGCAAAAGAAGCTGATGCAAAATCAGTTTACGATGCAGGATTTTCTGGAACAGCTCCAGAAAGTGAAAAAGCTGGGGTCTATTGGCAACCTGCTGGGCATGATTCCCGGCATGGGTAAGCTAAAAGATCAGATTGACCCCGAAGAGATGGAGCGGCGACTGCGCAAGGTTGAGGCCGTTATGTACTCAATGAGCCTCAAAGAACGGCGCAATCCAAAATTGATGGATGCCAGCCGCAAGAAGCGCGTCGCACGCGGGGCGGGCGTTGAGGTACGCGATGTTAACGAAGTGCTGAAGCAGTTCGCAGACATGCAGCGTTTGATGGGTGAAGTTCGCAAAGGCAGGCTCAATATTCCGGGCATGCCTGGCGGATTGATGCGCTAGGCGCGGCTTACCGCCCTACCGCAACTGAAACACGAGCCGCGCGTGTTATCGCGGCAAATCGTGACAGTGGCTTCCCGTTCATAGGAACGCACGGAAGCGCAAATCAGAGGAGAAAGCAGTAAAATGGTACGTATTCGTCTTCGTCGTATGGGTTTGAAGCGTCAACCGAGCTATCGTCTGGTCGTTTGTGATCAGCGCAGCCCGCGCAATGGTGGTTTCATTGAAATTATCGGCCACCACAACCCGCGCACCATCCCCAGCACCGACATCGTGAATGAAGAACGCGCGCTGCACTGGTTGAACGTTGGCGCACAGCCCAGCGATGCGGCTCGCCGCGTGCTGGATCGTGCGGGGACACTGGCGCGCTTCGAGCGTTTTCGCAAGGGAGAGTCCGTTGAGGCGCTGGCAGCAGAAGCCGCCGCTAATTACGTCCCGGTCAGCCCAAAGACCCGTTTCCCCTCACCGGAAGCTGGCAAGGGTACTATGAAGAAGTCAGAAAAGTAAAACTTCGCTCTCAAAGAGGATCGCGGCATAATTGAATGACGTGATCCTCTTTGCAATCAAAGATATAGCCGATGTCTCAAAACAAACACAATGACGATTCTGATTTGACCGGGCTGGTTGAATATATCGCTAAGAGTCTGGTTGATGACCCGACGCAGGTGAAAGTTCGCCGCCGGGATTCCAATAATGCAACCGTTCTAGAACTCAAGGTTTCACCACAGGACACCGGTCGCATTATTGGCAAAAGCGGCCGCGTAGCCAATGCCATTCGCAACTTGCTGCAAGTTGGCGAAGGCGACTCCCGTTCTAAGCGCATTATTCTCAAGATTCAATAACGGTGCCATCAGTACAGAGGGTGGAGAACCCGTCCCATCTGATTATCGGTGAAGTGCTGCGCCCGCATGGCATTCATGGCGAGGTGCGTGTTCGCATCCTTACAGATCACCCCGAACGTATCGCCCAACTTGGCACTGTGTATCTTGGATCAGGCGTCGGAGCAAAAGACCTGAAGCCCTACTCGCTTGAGAAAGTGCGCCTCACGCCTGAATATGGCCTGTTCAAATTTCATGGGATTGATGACCGTAATGCGGCAGATCGCTTACGTCAGCGCACGATGATGATTGATATCGAGAATGCTGTTCCCCTTGAAGCGGGCGAATTCTTCCTTTACCAACTTATCGGCTTAAATGTGCTGCTGGAAGATGGCCGCAGTCTCGGCCATATCGCTGAAGTCATCGAGACGGGCGCGAACGACGTGTATGTGATCAAGCCGCCAGAGGGAAAAGACCTGCTCATTCCTGCAATCCCGGATGTGGTCCTGAAAACGGACGTGCAGGCGGGAACGATGTTAATTCGCCCGCTGCCGGGCTTGCTAGAAGAGCCTGCCCGCGACGAACCCAACATTTGACGGGACTCACCGACAGATGGATTTCCGCTGAGGTGAGGCTGCGCTAATCGAGATTCTGCTTGAACGACACGAAATACTGGCTCGGCTTCTGCCTGATCCCTGAAATTGGCTATAAACGTTTCCGCATGTTGTTAGAGCGATTTGAAACGGCTGGCGCAGCATGGAACGCGCCCGAAGCCAATTTGCGCGCCGTCGGGCTTGAAAACAACCGGCTGAGCGCCCTGCTGGCAAAACGTGACAAGCTCGATTTAGATGCGGAGCTTCTGAGAATTGAACGTGTTGGTGCACGGCTGATCACGCAGGCAGACGACGAATATCCTTCGCTGCTGCGATCTCTGGCAGACGCCCCGCCGCTGCTATTTGTACGGGGCGAAATAACAGATGACGATGCGCTGTCTATCGCAATTGTCGGAACCCGGCGCGCCTCAACCTATGGCAAAGATGCTGCCACCTATTTTTCACGCGAGCTAGCTGCAAATGGCGTCACCATCATTAGCGGATTAGCACATGGTGTTGACGCAGCCGCGCACCGGGCAGCTATACAGGCTGGCGGGCGCACATTGGCTGTGCTTGGCTGTGGCATTGATCAGGTGTACCCCCGCGAGCACGGTCAGCTGGCAGCAGAGATCGCCCGGCATGGCGCGGTCATCAGCGAATTTTCACCCGGCACGAAGCCAGAAGCGTACAACTTTCCGCGCCGCAATCGAATTGTCAGCGGGTTAAGTCTTGGTGTGCTGGTGGTGGAAGCCCCTGAAAAAAGCGGCGCGTTAATTACGGCAACGGCTGCGGCTGAACAGGGGCGCGATGTGTTTGCTGTGCCGGGCAATATTTTCAATCCGATGGGGATGGGTGCCAATCGCCTGATACAGGATGGGGCGAAATTGGTTACTACGGTGGATGATGTTCTAGAAGAACTAAACCTTGCACAGGTTGTTCACGAAACCCGTAAGACCACCGTAGAGATAGCACCAGAAGGCGACGACGAACGTAAAATTCTGGAATTCTTGAGTACAGAGCCTGCTCATGTGGACGAGATAGCCCGAAATTCCGGCATGGCGATTTCAAAAGTAACCGGTACGCTGACTATTTTAGAACTAAAAGGGCTTGCGCGAATGGTCGGCCCCATGCAATATAGCTTGACACCACGTCGGTAACGGTACAGAAGGTTGACCATGGAACACACTTATGCGCTGATCATGGCAGGCGGCGGCGGTACCCGCCTATGGCCGATGAGCCGTAACGAAACGCCAAAACAACTGCTTCCGTTGATTGAAGAACAATCAATGTTTCAGGTCAGCGTAGAACGGCTTAGCCCGCTGCTGCCTCCTGAACGGATCTATGTGGTCACTGGCGCAAAATATGTGGATGCGCTGCGCGAGCAGACGCCGGAAATACCCATTGAGAATTTCGTCATTGAGCCGTATGGCCGCGATAGTGGCCCTGCCGCTGCGCTAGGTGTCACCGTTATTCAGAAGCGTGATCCTAAAGCGATTATCGCGCTGCTGACGGCGGATCATCATATTAGTAATCGTGAGGGATTTCGCGGGGTATTGGCCGCGAGTTTTGAAGCCGCCGAAAAAGGCGCAATTATCACGCTCGGCATTTCCGCAACGCTGCCTTCAACCGCTTTTGGCTATATCCGTAAGGGTGATCAAATCGGCCTTGTGAACGGATGGAAGGTCTATCGTTCACGGGGATTTACGGAAAAGCCTAATATTGAGCGTGCAGTCGCGTTCATTCGCAGTGGTGAGTATAGTTGGAATTCGGGTATGTTCATCTGGACGGCGAGCCGCGCGTTCGATGAATTTGAGCGCCAGCAACCTGCGATGTACAGCGCCATGCAGCGTTTGGCGACAGCTGTTGACACACCCGCTTACGAAACAATTCTAGGCGAAGTATGGGAAACAATGCCCAAAATCTCTCTTGATTACGCAGTCATGGAACATGCTGAAAACGTCTCCGTCATTCCTATAGATATTGGTTGGAGCGATGTGGGAAGCTGGGATGCCCTGTTCGATGTCCTTAATCTGGATGAATCCGGCAACGGGTTCAAAGGCGCAAGCCCCGATCATCTCGTAGTGGACACAAAGAATACACTGGTATACAGTGATAAACTGACGGTGACTATCGGCCTTGAGGATCTGGTGATCGTTGATACCAAAGACGTTTTGTTGGTATGCCACAGAGACCGGGCGCAAGATATAAAACAAATTGTGAATATGTTGAAAGATCGTAATGGTGAAGCCTATCTATAGGCGCCCATACGACAATCACCCTGTAAAACTAACAGTGAGCTGATCAATGCAAGCGTATTGCGTAAAGTGCAAAACCAAGCGCGAAATGAGTGCGCCTAAACCAGAGTATTCGGCAAACGGGCGTGCCTTTACACGCGGCGTATGCCCTGTTTGTGGCACCACGATGACAGCGTTTGGCGAAACTTCTGCCCATGCTAGTATCTCGAAGCCCGAACCACTCCCTAAAGCCGCGAAGAATCCCGGCGCAGGAGAAAAGACAACAAAAAAGGCTGCGCCAAAAAGTCAGCCAAAACGCAAGAAGAGTGCAGTGGCAGGAAAAACTACTGCTCGCGCGAATGGCACAGCGACAGCCGCTAAAACAGCATCCAAAAAGAAATCCAGTGCTGAGCCAAAGGGGCCAATTCGCCGATCTGGCAAGCTGGTGATTGTTGAATCGCCAGCCAAGGCACGCAGCGTCGGTAATTACCTGGGCAGCGAATATACAGTCAAAGCGTCTAAGGGGCATGTGCGTGACCTGCTGGTCTCCCAACTTTCCGTAGACGTTGAGAATAACTTCGAGCCAAAATATCGCGTACCCAACGACAAACGCGAAACCGTTAAACAACTCACCAGCGCGGCCCAGCGCGCCAAGGAAATATATCTCGCAACCGACCCCGACCGCGAAGGCGAAGCGATTGCATGGCACCTGATACATGCCGCCGAGATGGAAGGTGTGCCGGTGAAGCGTGTGGTATTCCACGAAATCACACGCCCTGCAATTGAAGAAGCCTTTCATCACCCGCGTGAGCTGGATATGAATCTGGTGAACGCTCAACAAGCGCGGCGCATCCTTGACCGGCTTGTAGGCTACAACATCACCGAACTGCTGTGGGATAAAGTACGCGGCGGGCGTTATCGCCTATCTGCCGGGCGTGTGCAAAGTGTGGCAGTACGGCTGATTGTTGATCGTGAGCGAGAGATTCTGGCGTTCGTTCCGCGCGAATACTGGACAATTGATGCCCGTCTGCAAAAGCAGAAGATCAATCACAAAACTGCTTCGCTGCCCTTTCTGGCTCGTCTGATTGCCATCGAGGGGAAAGACGCTGAACTTGCCAGCCGCGATCAGATAAATCCCCATTTAGCCGCGCTCAAAGTGAGCGCCTATCAAGTTTCTAAAGTGGCGCGGGGTGAACGCCAGCGCAAACCATCGCCACCCTTCACCACCAGCACCTTACAACAGGAAGCGTCACGGCGGCTGGGCTTCTCTGCTGGCAAAACAATGTCTGTCGCACAACAGCTTTACGAAGGCGTCGCCGTCCCCGGTCAGGAATCTGTAGGCTTGATCACCTATATGCGTACTGACAGTATGAATATTTCCCAGCAGGCCCAAAAAGAAGCGCGGGACTTCCTGCGTGGCAAGTTCGGGAAAGATTATGTTCCCGCACATGCACCGGTTTACAAAACACGCGCAAAAGGTGCACAAGAAGCGCATGAAGCCATTCGCCCAACAATGGTCGTCCGCGATCCTGCATCGGTTAAAGCTGCGCTGACCAACGATCAGTACAAGCTGTATAACCTTGTCTGGCAGCGATTCGTCGCCAGCCAGATGAGCAATGCGGTTTACAACACGCTGCAAGTTGATATTGATGCTGTTCCAGAAAACCGCCGCGCCACCACGCCACCACCCTATGGGCTGCGGGTTTCTGGCAGCACCATTAAATTCGCCGGCTTTCTGGCGTTATACGAAGATTCAAAGGATGAAGACCTGGCAAAGGATGAAGATGAGGGACGCATTTTGCCAGAATTTGAAGTTGGCGAAATGCTCAGCTTGTTGGATCTGCTCCCGATTCAGCATTTCACGCAGCCTCCGCCACGCTTCACTGAAGCAAGCCTTGTGCGCACGCTCGAAGAATTGGGCATTGGCCGCCCCAGCACCTACGCACCGACGGTAGGCGTCATTCAAGATCGCGAATATGTTACCAAGCAGGATAAACGCCTAATTCCGACCGAAACGGGAATCACTATTAACGATCTACTGGTGAAGTCGTTCCCGAAGGTCATGGATTACCAGTTTACCGCCAATATGGAAGAAGAATTAGACGAAATTTCCGAAGGCGCTATGGAGTGGCAGCCGATGTTAGGCGGATTCTATGCGCCATTCTCGCAAGAACTGGCTATCGCGCGGCAAACCATGCCAGCCATCACTCAGGAAGAGCCTGTTGGCCGTGACTGCCCAACTTGCAGCAAGCCACTGATGATCCGTTACGGCAAGTTCGGCAAGTTCATTGGCTGTTCAGACTACCCGAACTGCCGCTATACCGAACCCTATCTGAACAAGATTGGTGTTTCCTGCCCAACTTGTGGAGCGGAAAAAGGCGGCGAAATTCTCGTCAAACGAACCCGACGGGGTAAGGAATTCTTCGGCTGCAGCCGCTATCCTGAATGTGATTTTACAAGCTGGCAGAGACCGTTGGCGCAGCCCTGCCCACACTGCGGTGGCTTGCTGGTACAGGTAGGCCGCAACAAAGCAAAATGCACCGTTTGCGGCAAAACCACATTTATTAAATCATCGCAGCCAGCTGTAGAAACTACAGCCTAAGCAGCTGCGAGAATCATAAACACAGAGGCGGTGGCATTCATCGCCGCCTCGTACTTATTTCCCTCCCATTTATTTACGTTTCCCCGCCTGAATGGTTTGCACTTTCTTACCTTTCGCATGTAGACTATGCAAATTCTAATACAATCAACGTTATAGACATCACCATCGGAAGTGAAAGGTCGCCGCGCATGACTAAATTCATTCAGGACAGCTATAACGGGGTCTATGTTGTTCTGCTGAAACCGTACATGCCTAGCCTTAAAACAATCTTGCTGCTGATTGTTGGTGTCATCATTGGG
>JACSRP010000136.1 GCA_014879665.1 Anaerolineae bacterium
CATCACATGGGGGTGACCTAGACTCGACGTGGGAGTTTGGGGCCGTGTGGCAGGTCGTGGCGCTCAGCCACGTTAAAATGAGCAAGGCATTAACTGCCAAGAACAACACTCCTGCCTACGCTTACGCCGCTTAATCGCGGTTAGGCTAGGTGTTGGGCCATAGTAGCCCAACCGTTCGCCGTTTCCGGCTCTACCCGGATTCGTAGCGGGCGTCATCAATGGTAGAGTGCGACAGCGCCACGCCGATAAGCGTTGTCAAAGACCCATCGGCTCAGGTTCATGCGTACCGTGTTGGCGGGGCTACATGCGCCGAAATTTAACAGTCAACTAAACCTGTAGAGGCATTGTCTCACCTCTTATCGGACCGCGGGGCAGTACCGCGCACCTCCACCTTTGAACGCCGCATATTTCTGCGGCGTTCTTCTTTATTCAGCTAGATCGTTCTCCTCGGCTCTGTTACACTTGGCTTTTGTTCATGTTCGCCATAAGGTGCAGAATCCATCGCCCATATGATCAGAGCGTTCATTCTCCCCTTGATCCTTGCCCTGCTGATGGCCGGTTGCAACATGTTCGCGCCCGAAGCCTCCCAGCAAACCCTGCAAGCCGAACGCGACATCCGCGGAACCTCGGTTGCCCTCGCCGCGCAAACCGCCACCCCCCAATCACAGCGTTATGCCGTCACTCTGGAATCGGCGCTCACCGCCGTTGGCCGCGCCCGCATTCAAACCACCAGCATCGCCGCCACCATGTTAGCCCTCGGCACGCCCTTTATAGACACCCGCTTCATCACGCCCATGCCCCCGGAATCGGGTGATTCATCGGAAACACAACCCCAGATTGGCGGCGCCAATGATCTGGGCATCACCGTGCCGATCATCCAGCCGACCATCGTTGGTCAGGGCGGCGCTCAAGGGAACAGTGACATCGTCAATCCGGCAGATTTTACGCCTGTGCCAACCGCCACCATAGACCCGACACTTCCAACCTTAGCCAATATCGTCACTGCTTCCGGTGTCGGCGCAAACGACTGCGCAGTTGGCAGCATCAGTGATTTTCCGACTGCATCCAGCGGGGTCTATGTCGTTGCCAATGCCGTGAACCTGCCTGCTGGCGCGCAAATTACCGCCCATTTCCTGCGGGAAGGCGTTGAGCAAATCTACTATGAATGGTCACCCTCTTTTGATATTCCCGATGGCTGCATCTGGTTCTACATGCCCGCTGGCGATGTCAGCTTCAGCCCCGGCATCTGGTCAGTTCAATTCGACCTCAACGGCACGCCTTATGGTTCGCCCCTGCCCTTCACCGTTTCCGGTTCGCCCGTCATTGAAGCCGCCGAAGGGATGTGATTTTCACCCTTCGACTATCAACCCGCTGCTGAAAATCGGGTAGGATGAAGGGCATTCCTACCCATTTGACCAGCAGACATTATTCCCGCCATCCACTACACTTCACATAATCCCCCGCAGTTTTCATATTATGAAAGATATTCGAATAAGTGAGCAGACACATGTGGCGCTACGCATATCCCGGTTCTGAAGACGAAGCCAAGGCGAATATTTCGTGGCAGCTAGTACGCAGGGTGCTGGCCTATGCCCGGCCTTATCGCAAGCAGATCACCATCGTGCTGATCCTGATCTTGATTCAGACGGTGATCGGCCTGCTGACTCCACTGATCTTTCGCCAGTTGATTGACGTGACCTTGCCTCAGGGAAACGCCGAGCAGTTGAATATTCTGGCGCTGGGATTGGTGGCCATTCCCCTATTCAACAGCGTGATCGGCATCATCATTCGCCGTCTAGATTCCGTCGTTGGCGAAGGCGTCATCTATCACCTGCGCTACCAGCTTTACGCGCATTTACAGCGCATGTCGCTGCGATTCTTCACCAACACCAAATCCGGCGAACTTATGAGCCGCCTCAACAATGACGTTGTGAACGCTCAAACTGCGATCACTGACACCCTGATTGGCGCGGTCACCAACACCTTCACCGTCATCGCCACGCTGATCGTCATGCTCTCGCTGGAATGGCGGCTGACGATTATCGGCGTGGCCGTGCTTCCCATCTTGATCATCGTGGCGCGGCGGGTGGGCAAGCATCTTCGCCAGATTGCCCGTGAACAGATGGACATCAACGCCCAGATGAACGCGATGGTTGGCGAAACCCTGAATATCAGCGGGGCGCTGCTGGTCAAGCTGTTCGGGCGCACCGAATTAGAGACACAGCGTTTTGGCGAACGGGCTTCCCGCGTGCGCGAAATTGGCATTCGGCGCGCTGTTTTAGGCAGCCAATTCTGGGCGGTGCTGGGCTTAACCGGGGTGATCGGCAGCGCGCTGGTGTACTGGATGGGCGGGCATTTAGTGCTGGCCGGCGCATTTAGCATCGGCACGATTGTGGCTTTTTCCGCCTATCTGGGGCAGCTTTACGGCCCGCTGCAATATCTGGTCAATGTTCCGGTAGAGTTTTCGACCTCGATGGTCAGCTTTGAGCGAGTCTTTGAAATCATCGATCTGCCGGTTGAGATCGCTGAAAAACCAGATGCGCTGGTGCTGAATGAGGTGCGCGGCGCGCTGATCTTCGATCACGTCACCTTCAAATATGACACCGATGCCGAAGGCCTGCTCACCGAAGTTCGGCGCTACGGGCGCATTGACAATGTGACTGCGGTGCTTTCGGGTGGGTCGGGCGGCGCCGCCCGACCCGGCGGCGAAAATGGCGCTGAAGCAGTCGTCACGCATCAAGCCCGCGAAACTGCGCTGGAAGACATCACATTTGAGATTCATCCCGGCCAGCTTGCCGCGCTGGTTGGCCCCAGCGGCGCCGGCAAAACCACCATGACCTATCTGATCCCCCGCCTGTACGACCCCACCGGCGGGCGCATCCTGATTGACGGACACGATTTACGCGATGTGCAGCTAGAATCGCTCTCTGACAATATCGGTATGGTCACACAGGAAACCTACCTATTTCACGACACCATTCGCACTAATCTACTGTATGCCCGGCTGGATGCAACCGATGCCGAACTGGTGGCCGCCGCCAGAGCCGCCAATATTCACGATTTCATCATGGGCATGCCGGACGGCTATAACACCATCGTCGGGGAACGCGGCTATCGCTTGAGCGGCGGCGAAAAACAGCGGCTAGCCATCGCCCGCGTAATTCTCAAAGACCCGCGTATTCTGGTCTTAGACGAAGCGACCAGTCACCTTGACAGCCAGAGCGAGGCGCTGATTCAAGAGGCGCTGGAGCGGATCATGGCGAACCGCACTAGCATCGTGATCGCCCACCGCCTCAGCACTATTCTCGCCGCCGACATCATTCTGGTCATAGATCGGGGGCGTATTGTCGAACGCGGCACTCACGCCGAACTGCTGGAAAAAGGCGGCCTATATGCCCATCTTTACGAGACTCAGTTCGAGCGTTCGTCTGAAGCCGCGCACCCAACAGAGTCATTTGGGGATTAGCCAACCCTACGTCCTGACGGTTCATTTTGCCTTTCACTCCCTGCTATAATGAGGCCGACTATGTGAGGGAATGATGGCTGATCTGTACCTGATTGTCGGGCTGGGCAACCCCGGCGCGCGCTATGAAAACACCCGCCATAATATCGGCTTCAAGACGGTTGAACGGCTGGCGGCCAAGCATAACTTGAGCTTTGGCAAAATTGAGCATAAGGCGCAGGTCGCTTCAGGCATGATTGCCGGGCAGCGGGTGCTGCTGTCCAAGCCGCAAACCTTCATGAATATCAGCGGCGATTCAGTGGGACCAATCGCCAATTTCTACAAGATTCCGCCGGAACGAATCCTTGTAACGGCCGACGATCTGGACATTCCACTGGGTACACTGCGGATTCGGCAGGAAGGCAGCAGCGGCGGCCAGAACGGGCTCAAGCACATTTTGCAGCGATTAGGCACGCAGGAAGTGGCGCGGGTTCGGCTGGGCATTGGCCGCCCGCCGGGGCGCATGGATCCCGCCGATTATGTGCTCACGCCTTTCAAGGGCGATGACGAAATCTTAGCGACTGAAGTGATGGATCGCGCTGTGCTTGCGATTGAACTGTGGCTGACCGATGGTATTGAGCTGGCTATGTCGCGTTATAACGGCCCGGTAGAAAGCCTGCGCCCGCAGAAACCAGCAAAGCCGATTTCCGCCGCGCCTACCGAAGAAAATTAGAATACTGCGCATGTGGTCATAAAAACATCGGCAAGAATGGTTGGAATAAAGCAGGCAACCCGCAATATCACTGCAAAGATGGTGGAGCGTATGGAGCAGCGAGATGAAATCAGAAAAATCTAACCTTAAGAGGATGGATAACGTCGGCATTGTGGTCGAATCGCTCGATGAAGCCATCACTTTTTTCACCGAGCTGGGACTGACGCTCGAAGGGCGCGCCATGATCGAGGGGGAATGGGCCGGGCGCGTCACCGGGCTGGGCACACAGCACGTTGAGATCGCCATGATGATCACTCCTGACGGCCACAACCGGCTTGAGCTTTCACGATTTCTCACCCCGCCGGTCGTCGCCGATCATCGAAACGCCCCGGTGAACGCTCTCGGATACCTACGAGTCATGTTCACTGTAGAGGACGTTGACGAGACGCTCGCCAGACTCTGCAAACACGGCGCGCAGATTGTCGGTGAAATGGTTCAGTACGAGGACTCGTATCGCCTGTGTTATATCCGCGGCCCCGAAGGAATCCTCATCGGGCTGGCCCAAGAAACCTCAAATCAGTGAGGTACTAACTCTAGGAGCCGCGTCATCAGCTGCTAGTTGACCATTCCCCACTATCGAAAGCTAACCCGCCGGCACATTTTTGACGGTACAATCATTAAGTGGCAGTAGGATAAGTATACTGCCCTCAACTTTCAGAAACCACATTAAACCTACGGACGGCATTATCTGCCGCATCCGCGTTTTGCGCGTCTATAGTCGAAACCGACGGGTGTAATTTATGAACCTTTCCGGCTTGCTCGATCTGCTCTCTGAAACCAGCGCTTACCGGGGGCTGCTGCGCCGCCTGAAAGCTGGTGACTCGGCGCCTCCGGCTTCGCTTGGTGTGCTGCGGGCCGCGCGTCCGTTCGTGCTGGCGGCGCTGGCGCGGGAATGGCCGGCGCCAGTGATTTATGTGACTGCACGGGTAGACCGCGCTTACAACACAGCGGAACAGCTGCCGGTATGGCTGCCGGATCAGCGGGTGCTGCGCTTTGCCGAACCGGCGCCGCTGTTTTACGAGCGTTCAGCATGGGGGGATGTTCCCACTCGCGCACGCATTGAAACTTTAGCCGCGCTGATGGATGATGGGACTCCCTCCATGCAAGCGAAAAGAGAGGAAGAAAACCCGCTGATCGTGACTTCGGCGCGGGCGTTGATGCAGCGCACAATGCCTGTGAACAGCTTCCGCAAGGCCACGCAAACGCTGAAAATCGGGCAGCGGCATCATGTCGAAAAATTGATCGTGGGGTGGGTGCAGGGGGGTTATGAGCCGGAAACGATGGTGCTGGAAGCGGGAACGTTTGCCCGGCGCGGCGGCATTCTGGACATCTTTCCGCCTGCGCTAAATCAGCCGGTGCGCATCGAATTTTTCGACGATGAAATTGACAGCCTGCGCCTGTTTGACCCGGCCACGCAGCGCACGACCGGGCGACTGGAGTCGGTGATGATCACGCCAGCACGGGAAGCCCTGCCGGAAAATGCGCCGAACGTCGCCGCGCATTTGCAAAACTGGTTCGCCAGTCTGTCAGAAGCCGATATGACCAGCCCGCGCCCGGATCAGCAGTCGCTGGCATCGGGGGCGGGGTTTCCATTCCTCGAATACTACCTGCCCTACCTGTATTCGTATCCGGTGAATCTGCTGGACTATGCGCCACAAGACGCGCTGATCGTGCTGGAAGATGGGGGCGAACTGCGGGATACCATCGCTGGCATTGAAGAGGCCGCCGAAAAAGCGCGGGGCGAGAAGCTAGCCAACGGACTACTGCCGCCGGATATGCCGCTGCCTTATCTCGGTTGGGGGGCGCTGGAACCAGCGTTAGAGGATCGCCGCACGGTCTATATGGGAAATGCGCCCGGCGACGAGTCGTTGGAAGGCGAATTTCGCAGCCTGCTTTCGCCTGAAAATCGCTTTGGCGGACAGTTAAAATCGCTGCTTACCCGCCTGCGCGAACTGCGAAGCGCGGGAGACCGTTCGATTGCCGTGACCGCGCAGGCCGCCCGCCTCAGCGAGATCTGGCGGGAGCAGGAAAGCGCGCCGGTTGAAGAGACGGATACCCTGCCCACCCCGCCGCCGCCGCGCTCGATCATCTTCGTTGAAGGGGTGCTGCATGAAGGCTGGCGCCTGCGTACCGGCGAGGGGGAAACCCATCTGCTGACCGATGCCGAAATTTTCGGGTGGAGCCGCCCTGAACCGCGCCGCCGCCAGACACCGAAAAAAGGCCGAACTCCGGAAAATGCCTATGCCGATCTGCGCGAAGGCGATTTCGTGGTACACAGCGATTACGGCGTGGGGCGTTTCGCGGGGATGCGCCGCCGCACGTTGGAAGGCGTGGAGCGCGAATATCTGCTGATTGAGTATGCCGGCACTGACGCGCTGTTCGTGCCGATTCACCAGACCGACCGGCTAACACGCTATGTGGGGCCAGATGATAAGCCGCCGACGCTGAACAAACTCGGCCAGGCGGACTGGATTCGGATCAAGGGCAAGGCGCAGAAGGCCGCCGAAGAAGAAGCCCGCGAACTGCTGGATTTATACGCATCGCGCGCGGCAGTGGAACGCGCCCCGTACTCGCCGGATACGCCCTGGCAGCACGAACTGGAAGCCTCGTTCCCGTATATGGAAACTGAGGATCAGTTAAAAGCGGTGCGCTCGATCAAAGAGGATATGGAGCGCCCGCAGCCGATGGATCGCCTGATTTGCGGCGATGTAGGCTATGGTAAGACTGAAGTTGCCCTGCGCGCGGCCTTCAAAGCGGTGATGGATGGCAAGCAGGCGGCGTTTCTGGTGCCAACGACTATTCTGGCGCAGCAGCATTACGAGAATTTCAGCCGGCGATTGGCGGCGTTTCCGGTCAAAGTGGAGATGCTTTCGCGCTTCCGCTCGCCGGAACATCAGCGCCAGATTTTGAAGCAGATTCGGGAAGGCGACGTGGATATTGTGGTGGGCACACATCGCCTATTAGCCGACGATGTAACCTTCAAGAATCTGGGTATGGCGGTGATTGACGAGGAACAACGCTTTGGCGTGAAGCATAAAGAGCATTTCAAGCGCCTGCGCACGATGGTAGATGTGCTGACGCTGACGGCCACGCCGATTCCGCGCACGCTGTACATGAGCTTAGGGGGCGTGCGCGACATCAGCATGGTGCAAACCCCGCCGGAAGAACGACTACCGGTGATTACCCATGTCGGGGTGATGGATGACCGGCTGGTGCGGCAGGCGGTGCTGCGGGAAATGGAGCGCGGCGGGCAGGTATTTGTCGTGCATAATCGGGTGCAAACCATCGAGAGCGTGCGCGAACATCTGGAAGAAATTGTGCCGGAGGCGCGGGTGGTAGTCGGTCATGGGCAGATGGATGAACGGCTGCTGGAAGCGGTGATGGAACAGTTCGGCAACGGCGAATTTGACATCCTGCTTTCGACTTCGATCATCGAAAGCGGGCTGGATATTCCCAACGCCAACACGCTGATCATTGACCGCGCCGACTGGTTCGGGCTGGCGCAGCTGTACCAGCTTCGGGGGCGCGTGGGGCGCGGGGCGCAGCAGGCATACGCCTATTTCTTCCATCCGCCGGGCAACCGTTTGACCGAAGAAGCGCATCAACGGCTGCAAACGCTGGCCGAATATACCGAGCTGGGCAGCGGCTTTCAGATCGCGATGCGCGATCTGGAATTACGCGGCGCAGGCGATATTTTGAGCACACGGCAAAGCGGGCAAATTGCGGCCATCGGGCTGCATCTGTACACGCAAATGCTGGCGCAGGCGGTACGGCAGTTGAAGCATGAACGCAAGCGCGAGGCAGAAGAAGAACTGCCGCCAGCCCCACCGATCAGCCAGAGCGTGGTGCTGATTGACCTGCCAATTGCGGCTTATTTACCGGCAGACTGGATACCAGAAATTTCGCTGCGGCTTCAGCTTTACCGGCGCATTGGCGGGCTTTCTACGGTGGATGAAGTGACGGCATTACGGGCTGAACTGACGGATCGCTTTGGGGCGCTGCCGACGGCGGTAGAAGGCTTACTGTATCAGATTGAGATCAAGCTGCTGGCACAGGCGGCCAGCGCGACGGCGGTGGTCAAGCGCGGCGACAAGTTTGAGATACGACTGCCGTATCTGGTGGAGATCAACCGTGATTTACTGGAACTGCGGATGGGACGGGATGTGGCGGTGACCCGTGTGGCGGTGGAACTGCGAACCACGCCGGAACTGTGGCGGGGGCGACTGCGGGAGATTTTGATTTATCTGGCGGAGAACGTGCGGGCGGCAGTGGGCGGGATGTGATAGGGTATAACAGCATTATGATGAATGAGGACATTCAAGCTGGTCGCTCTCAGTTTAGAAGCGATTATTGAAGCGGCACAGCAGCTTAGCCTTGAAGAAAAAACGGCTTTGACTTACGTGTTGCAGCGCGAGGGTACAGGCATCCCTCTACTGATCGCCCGCTGCCCGCACCACATCCTTCACCTGCCCGCTGGTTGCGCTGATGAGAATGTCTAAGGTGATGGGGAAGATGGCGTTGTGGTCACCGCCGGCGGCATAGAGCATCTCCCAACGACTGAGGGTCTGGTCAATGTAGGTGGTGACGGGCTGGCGATGGCCGAAAGGCGGCACGCTGCCGGGCGCGTAGCCGTAAATTTCGATGAGTTCATCGGCAGTGCCGGTCTTGACCTTCTTGCGCCCTACCCCGTACATTTCAGCGATTTTGCGATCATCCACTTTTTGATCGCCGCTGGTCAGCACGATCACCGGCTCGCGGCGATCTTCCAGCTCAATCAGGAAGCAGATGCTCTTCACGATTTGCCCCAACTGGCAGCCGATGTTATCTGCTGCCTGCTGCGAGGTGCCGGTGGTGGTCTCAAAGAAAACTATCTGCGTGCCGGGGGCAACCCGATCAATCACAGCTTGCACATTTTGCGGGGTGAGCGGCTGCATGGTTTGTTCTTCCTAATGATATGTATAACTTTTAGCGAAGGTGATGCAATACAAGAACTAGCGTTAGGCTCAAAGTAAACCTGATTAGCCATGTAACTGCAAGGCTTCCGATATAGTCGAAGAATCAAAAATCGCCAGAAAGTTCAGTCACTCCCCGGCGATTTCAGACAATCTGATGATTCAGATGCAGCCTAGTTGCGCCCGTGCCCGTTCATGGCGACAGTTGTCAATTTAACTTTGTGGTTCGCGGGGGTGACGGCCTCGCCGCTGTAATCCGGTTCCAGCGTTTGCAGGGTGGTCAAAACGTGCAGGAACGTTTCGAAGTCGTCACCATCAAAGAGCGCGCGAATCTGCTTATCGAGCGTAGCGCCAGTGGAAACGACTTCTTCGCGCAGCTTTTCAGCATCGCGAGTCAGATAAATGTGAACGGCGCGGCGATCTGTTGGATCGGGATGGCGTTCAATTAGCCCCTTCTGCTGAAGTTTATCCAGATTCGGGGTGAACGATGTGGCTGCGCGGCCTACAGCACGCGCCAGTTCGGAGGCGTGCTGCCCATCACGCTCGTAAAGGGCGCGCAAAATGTACCATTCAATAATGGTCAGTCCCTGCGGCTGCGCAATGCTGCCGAACAACTGGTCGAGATTCCGCAGGGCAATATCAAGATTACACCATACAGAGCCACCAAAGCGGAGTTGTGTTGTCTGTACCATTTGATTTACCGTTTACAACTATATTCATTCAGACGATATAATGAATTTTATCACAAGTATATTTTTTATTGAAGACTAAATCGTTTAAGACAGGCAAGCAGTAAAGAAACCGTCGGTTTATGGTACATAAAAATAAAGATAGAGGATAGGGTAGTGACTTACCTCAATTATCCCTTGAGAATTTATACTTAGCGAAAATTGTTAAAGTTAATCGCATCGGGATTTTCCCGTCCAGTTTTCGGCACGTCAAGTTTCAAAACGCCGTCAGTGTTCACCGCCCAAGCACAATTCCAATTTACCGCGGCGCATAATGTTCAGTTTAACTAAAGGATGTCGGAAAAACGTCAGCGTCAGATTGATTTAACGTTAGAAATAGATGAGTTATTCGCCGGCGGTGATGCTGGTGACCGGGGCTATGGGCTGCCGGGACCCCAGTGTTTGCAGAATGATCACGCTGCTGACAATGACGATGCCCCCCGCCCATTGAATCGGCAGCATGGTCTGGTTGAGGAAGATCATCGCCAGCAGCGCCGCTAACAGAGGTTCAAATGAGCCGACGACTGCCGCGCGAGATGCGCCCAAAAGCTGGATGCCGCGATTGACGGAAAAGACAGGGAGAATGGTGCTGATGACCGCCAACCCAAGCAGCGCCAGCCATGCAGAGGCGGTGGGCGGCAGCTGAACCCCATTGAAGAGGGCGATAGCGGCTAAAGTGATCAGGGCGCCGGTGCAAACGAAGGCGCTGGCGGCGATCAGCCGGGTTTTGCCGCGCAAGATATATCCGCTGAGAATGAAATAGACCGCGTTGATCAGCGCATTGAAGAGCGCCAGCATCACCCCAGTAAAGTTATCGCCGGTCAAGCCGGCGCTGAAATCTGGCGCAGTCAGCCCTACCCCGACTAGCGTTAACAGCACCGCAAACCAGCCCCAACCGGACATTCGCTCGCCTAGAAAGAGCATGATCAGGGCTACTATGGCCGGGTAGGTATAGAAGATGACGACAAAAGTTCCGGCGGGGATTAGTTCAAGGCCAAAGAATGCAGTTAGCGCGGCAACGGCCAGCAAAACCCCCATCAAAAACAGCATTTTGCGGGGAAGCCGCTGCCCCGGTTCGATTGGCTTCGCGCCGCGCCCGATAAACCAGACGAACAACCAGAGCAGCGGCGCCGCCAGCGCATAACGCCAGAACGCGATGTCTAGAGGTTTCAATCCGGCATTGAGCAGAATTTCCGTAAAAATGGGCAGGCATGAATAACCGGCTACCGCAACGGTGATGAAAAAGAAGCCGGATTTCGCGTTAGAGGCAGGGGTGGACTTAAGGTGAGGCGTATCGAGATTCGCCTCATCAGGCTTCACTAGATTTACGTGCGGGTCAACGGCGCCGTCCGTCATTTTCTCTTACTCAAAAAAGAGGGGCGGTTGGCCCCTCTTACAGTTACGCAGATTCAATTTCTAAAAGTGGTCAGGGAATGACGGCAGCAACCAGCGCAACGTTATCGGTTAGGCCGGTGATGAGAATAGGCAGCACGCCGATTAGGATAGTGCCGCCGAAAGCGATAGCCGTCGCCCAATGTACATTCGGGGTATAGCCCGGCGTGGGGTCATCGGACGGAGTTTCGTCGTCACGCAGATACATGTTGACGATGATGCGGATGTAGTAGTAGGCGCTGATAACGCTGGTGATCACGCCGATAATTGCCAACCAGACCAGCCCGGCATTCAGGGTCGCCGAGAAAACGAAGGCTTTGCCGATGAAACCGCTGGTCAGCGGCACGCCGGTGAGGCTGAGCATGAAGACGGCCATCATGGCCGCCAGTGCTGGCCGCGATTTACCGAGGCCAACAAAATCTTCAAGATCAGAACTGCCCTTCACCCGCTCAAGGCCGATCACGACGGCGAACGCGCCGAGGTTGGTGAACATGTAGGCAACCAGATAGATCAGGGCAGCACGCGCCGCCTGATTTTCTACGCCAGGCGTGCCTGCGGCGGCAACTGCCATCATCACATAACCGGCATTGGCAATCGAAGAGTAGGCCAGCAGACGTTTCACGTTGTTCTGGGCGACGGCAACCACGTTACCGATGATGACCGTTAAGGCGGCAATCAGCGCGATGACGTTCTGCCAGAGGGCGGGATCGCCCTGCACGAAGGTGAGCGAAGACATGCCGACGATCAAGATACGCAGCAGCGCGCCAAAACCACCGATCTTTGCGGCCACGCTCATGAACGCGGTGATGGGAGTCGGCGCGCCTTCGTAAACATCTGGCGTCCATTCATGGAATGGAGCGGCTGCAACCTTGAAGCCTAGACCGACGATCAATAGGCCAGCACCGAGCACAAGGAAATACTGCAAGCTGTCATTGGCGGCGGTGACGGCAGCAACCGAGTGATAAATCTCATTCAGGTTGGTGGTACCCGTTGCGCCGTAGACCATGGCCGCGCCGAACACGAAGAACGCGCTGGCAAAAGCGCCGAGCAAGAAGTATTTCAAGCCGGCTTCTTCAGAGCGCAAATCTGGCGCGCGGAAGGCTGCCAGCACATACAGCGGGATACTGAGCAGTTCCAGCGCCACGAAGATCATGATCAAGTCGTTGGCGGCAACCATGAACATCGCGCCTGCCGTCACAAACAGCAGCAGGACGTAATATTCACCGCGTTCAATTTCGACGCGCCGGATGTAATCAATGCTCAACATAATGGTGATAAAAGCTGTCGCCAGAACGACCAGATTCAGAAAACCTGTGAACTGATCGGCAACGTACATACCTAAGAAGCTGTCGCCGGTCTGGTTATAGACGAGCAGGTTAGCGACAAATGCGACGACAAGACAGGCCGCCGCCAGCCACGCCGTAACATGTTTACGATGTTTGGGGATGGCAAAGTCAATTAGCAGCAGAACACAGGCCCACGCTGCCACGATAATCGCGGGCAGCGCGGCGCCTATATTGAGACTTTCCAGTGAAGGAATTTCAAGCATGAATGTATCCCCTTAGTCGCCCGACTGCGTTTCCGGCAGTTGAGCGATAGTGGTTACAGCATTTTCAGGCGCAACCTGTGCGACAAGGTGCTCAACGGTAGTATCCGATGGCTTCATAAAGATGTACGGCTGTATACCGATTAGCACGATGAGGACAAGAATGGGCACCAGCACCGCAATTTCATTCCATTCGAGCTTCGGCAGATGCCTATTTTCTTCTTTACTCAACTCGCCCATGAAGATTTTCTGGAAGAAGTAGAGCATGTAGATGGCCGCCAGAATGATGCCAAGAGCGGCAAGAAGCGCGTAGAACAGGCCAAGAACGGTGCTGCCGATAGCGCCAAGCAAAATGGTAAATTCGCCGACAAAGCCGTTTAAGCCGGGCATGCCCATACTACTGAGAACCACCACCAGCGAAATAGCGCCAAGCAGCGGCATTGATTTCCAGAGGCCGCCAAACGCCGACAGTTCTTTTGTATGACGGCGCTCATAGAGCATACCGACGATGAAGAAGAGGCCGCCAGTGCTGACGCCGTGATTGACCATCTGAATAATTGCGCCCTGGATACCCGCCGCATTAAGTGCGAAGATGCCGAGAACGATGAAACCCATGTGGCTGACCGATGAATAGGCCACCAACTTCTTCATGTCGGTCTGCGCGAAGCTGACCCATGCGCCATAGATGATACCGATGACCGCCAACACCGCGATGATCGGCGCCCAGGCTACGCTGGCTTCAGGGAACAGCGGCAGGCAGAAGCGCAGCATCCCATAAGTACCCATCTTCAGGAGGATAGCGGCCAGAATGACCGACCCCGCCGTTGGCGCTTGTACGTGCGCATCTGGCAACCACGAGTGCAGCGGCCAGATCGGGACTTTAATGGCGAAGGCGATGAAGAATGCTAAGAACAGCACAGCCTGCGTGCTGAACAAATCGCTGAAGGGGAAAACGATGCTGCCGTTCTGAACTCCAGCCACAATTTCCGGCACAGCGAAGGTGCCCGCGTTCAAGCCAACATAGAGCAGCGCCAACAGCATCAGCACCGAACCAGCCATGGTGTAGAGGAAGAACTTAACAGCAGCGTAGACACGCTGCTCGCCACCCCAGATGCCGATCAGGAAGTACATCGGCACCAGTGTCACTTCCCAGAAGACGAAGAAGATGAGCAGGTCTTGAGCGACGAACACACCGATCATGGCAAATTCGAGGAGCATCATGAACATATAATAGAGCTTCTCGCGGCCACGTTCCTGAATGACGTGCGCGCTGAAGGAAATCAGCACCGCCAGCGGCATCATGAAGGCGGTGAGGATAACGAGAATCAGGTTCAGCCCGTCAATGCCAACGTAGTAACTGATGCCGTACTGCGGCAGCCAGTCTGCGCGCTGCACCATTTGCAGCCCCGGATTGGAGGAGTCATAGCCAGCCCATAGCAGCAGCGAGAGCACAAGCGTGACGAGCGTTGTCCCCAATGCGAGATATTTGATATTACGGCTCTGACCATCCGGTACGAAGAGCAGGATAAAGAACCCGATCAGTGGTAGAAAAAGCACCACTGTAACGAGTGATAGACCGGAATTTTCCATAACTTTCTCTCCGCCCAGTTAGCCGCGCTGCAAAAGCGGCAGCAAAATCACCAGAATGACCAGTACCACACCAACCAGCATCGTCAGCACGTAAGTGCGAACGTAACCGGTTTGAATATGCCGCAATTCACCACTTGCCCACTTGATGGCACGGCCAATGCCGTTCACAGCACCATCAATGATTCCCATATCTACCGGTTTGCTGAGGAAGCGACCAATGGCATAGAAGCCTTTGACCAGCACCTGATCGTGGACGTAATTGTGCAAGAAGCGCCAATCCACAATATCGGCAAAGAATATGGCGATGACCTCAAAGGGGCGCACAAACACGCGCCCGTAGAACTGATCCCAGTACATGCGCGCGTTGGCGAACGCCCAGAACGGCTCGGCGGAGGGGATCATCTGAAGCGGATCACGCCCGGTTTCCACGATCTGGCGATGCTTATAGATATTGTGCGCCAGCACAAACGCGCCGACAGAAACGACCGTCGCTAAAATAGCGATTAGCGGCTGGAACTCACCGACGTGTATGTAGGCGACGGAATGTTCGAGGCGGCTGGCGAACAGATGCGCGCCGAACAGGTTATCAAGCCCGAGTACGTTAGCCGGAGTATTGAGGAAACCCGCAAAAAGGCTGAAGAAGGCCAGCACAATCAGCGGAATGGCGATCAAGCGGCCATTCTCCGGGGCGTGGGCTGCCGCTTCGGAGCGCGGAGTGCCGAGAAATACCAGCTCAATTTGACGCCACATATAGAAGGCAGTGAAGCCCGCGGCGATCAAGAGCGCGCCAAACACGATATAGCCTGACAACTGGTTGTCGAGCAGGCCAGCCAGCCATGAATCGGCCAGCAGTTCATCTTTCGACCAGAAGCCGGCAAACGGGAAAATACCCGCCAGCGCCAGCGTGCCGAACATGTATGTCCAGAAGGTGATCGGGAGGCGCTTACGCAGGCCGCCCATATTCCGCATATCCTGCGGGTCGAATGGTTCTGCTTCGGCGTGATCATCGTGACCGTGATCATCGTGACCGTCAGCATGTGCATGCGCGTGATGATGCCCGTGTTCGACGGCGTGGATGACTGAACCGCTGCCGAGGAATAACAGCGCCTTGAAGAAGGCGTGAGTGACCAGATGGAACATGGCAGCGCCATAAGCACCCACGCCCACCAGCGCGACCATGAAACCGAGCTGGCTGACGGTGGAATAAGCGAGCACGCGCTTAATATCCCACTGGCCGATGCCGATATAACCGCCGACGAGCGCCGTTCCAGCGCCGATGATGGCGACGACAAAGGAGGCAAGCGCGGCGTGATGGAACATCACATTTGCGCGCACCATGATGTACACGCCCGCCGTGACCATGGTCGCAGCGTGAATGAGCGCGCTGGCGGGGGTTGGGCCGGCCATCGCGTCTGGAAGCCATGTGAACAATGGGAGCTGCGCTGATTTACCGGTGACGCCGAGTACTAGAAAGAGGGTAATAATGGTTAGCCATGTTGAGAAGGGCATGGTGATGGGGCCGACGGTGATTTCGCGGCCTTCTTCCATGAAGCGCTCGGTCTGGTTGAATACGCCCAACTGCTCAGTGGCGATATGATCGTTATTGGTAAAGATCGGCGACGCAGGGGCGCTGTGTTCATCTGCGGGCCGGGTTTCTCCACCTTCAGAACCTTCGCCGTGTTCGCCTTCTTGCGCGATGGAGACGATGGGTTTGTGCGCGCCTTCGGTTTCGCCGCTCGTTTCCGCCGCGCCAGCCTCATGAGAAGACTCGCCGTGCGCGCTCGCTTCTGCCAGATGCACATTGACGACTTCTTGCGGGGTGTAGTAATCAAGCGTGCCGAACGTCCAGAACATGAGCAGCATGCTCATGACGACGCCAAAATCACCGATACGATTGAGCACCATCGCTTTACGGGCGGCCATGCTGTTGCGCCAGCCCACGCCCTTTGTCCGGTCAAACCAGAAGCCGATGAGCAGGAACGAGCAAACGCCTACGCCTTCCCAACCAACGAACATCATCAGGAAGTTGTTGGCAGTGACGAGGATCAACATGAAGGCGAGGAACATATTCATATAAGCGAAGTAACGATGATAAAAACTATCACCGCGCATGTAGCTGATGGAATAGAGGTGGATGAGCGAACCGATGCCAGTGATGATGAGCATCATGGTCACACTAAGCGTGTCTACCCGGAACTGCCACGGAATATGGACATTTCCTGAGGGCAGCACCAACCAGCCATCCAGCAGCGGGGGATTGATAATCGCAGCCTGAAAATTACTTTGTTCCAGATAGATTGCCAGCAGTACCGCGACGCCGAAAGCCAGCGCGGAGGCAACGGTAGCAATCAGACCCACCCACTTTTCGCCCAACTTTGCGCCCCAGAAAACATTAATGAGCGCCCCCAGCGCGGGGATGAGGATAATAAGTGGTACGAGTTGAGGATAATGTTCCATATTTATTCCTTCGGCAGCGCGCGTTACACGGGCAGCGCCGGTTATCCTTTCATCTCGTGCAAGTCATCAATGTTAATACTGCGCTTGGTTCGGAAGATGGTCACGATCAACGCCAACCCGATGGCAACCTCAGAGGCAGCCACCGTGATGATGAAGAACACGAACAATTGACCAGTCTCGCCCCCCCAATGCCGTGCAAAAGCGACTAGCGCGAGGTTAGCCGCGTTAAGCATCAGTTCGATGGACATGAACACCAGAATGGCGTTACGCCGCAGCAGCACGCCCATTGCCCCGAGCGTGAATAAAACGATGCTGAGCATGATGTATGATTCAGTCTGAACAGCCATAATCTCTCCGTCAGCG
>JACSRP010000140.1 GCA_014879665.1 Anaerolineae bacterium
CCATTTTCGGCGTGTACCATCACGATCTGGCCGTGTTTCGCCGCCACCTGCATCGTCTTGAACAGGGTCTTGTCATCCACCTGAAACACATTCTTATAAGCCATAAACAACTTCAGGCTGGTGATGCCTTCGTCCACCATAGACGGAATTTCATCCATCACCTCATCGCGCAGATCCGTGACCGCCATGTGAAAAGCATAGTCAATTTGGGCGGGCGCGGCTTTCTTGCGCCATGTCGCCAGCCCATCGTGCAGGCTGCCGCCTTTAGGCTGAATCACGAAGTCAATATGCGCGGTCGTGCCGCCAAAAGCCGCCGCTTTATGCCCGACATCAAAATCATCGTTGCTGAAAGTGCCGCCAAAGGGTAGGTCAAGGTGCGTGTGTACGTCAATCCCGCCCGGCAGCAAATACTTGCCCGCACAGTCAATGACCGTATGCCCCGTCGGATCGAGATCCCGCCCGATCAGCGTCACGACTTCGCCTTCCACCAGCACATCTGCCCGCGATTGCTCGCCCGCGGTGATAACCGTCCCATTCTTAAAAAGTGTGCCCATGATGCCTCCAAAATAGTTCTGAGTACCAAGTTCTGAGTTCTGAGTGAACAACTAACGTCCGATTTGTTTCTGTACTGAAGCCCGCAGACCACCGATAATACGCCCAACTTCCTCAGGTTGCTGAATCATATGATCGAACTCATCCTTAGAAAGATATTTGACATCATATGCGACATATAGCAAGGAACGAACCTCAGCACTCATTACCCATTACTCATCACTTCTTTTGCCTTCGGGATCACGTGATTCCCATACTCCTCTACAATGCGCTCTTCCTCGCCGCACATCAGGTAGATGTTGTATTGGGTCACGCCGGCGGCTTCCAGCTCTTTCAATTTCTCAACATGCGCATCCACATCGCCCAGCACGCCGAAGCTGTCAATAATGTCATTGGTGATGAAGCCCAGATGATCGGCATCTTTGTCGGCGTGATGGCGGTAATCGTAGCCTTTACGGCCTTCAACATAGTCGGTCAGGCGCTGCGGCACATTCTGGCCTTCGGTGCCGTAGCGCATCACCAGATCGGCTACGTGATTGCCAACCATCGCCGGGAACCAGCGGGTCTGTTCGCGTGCTTTTTGCATATCCCCCACCCACGCCGGGGCGGCCGCCATGATCCGGAATTTCGACATATCCCGACCAGAGGCTTTACCTGCCTCCAGCGCTTGATCGCTAAACCATTTCACCAACCATGGATCGGCAAGCTGAATGATCAAGCCGTCCCCATGCTGCCCGGCAGTCGCCAGCGCCTTCGGGCCATACGCGGCATACCACACCGGCAAATCATAATTTTCAACCCAGGGAATCTGCGTGCTGGTATCCGCGCCATCCCATAGATAAGTCACTTCCTCGCCAGCGGCCATCTTCTTCAGCGCCGAGCCAAATTCGGCCATCGTCTCCACCGTCAGCGGCTTGCGCCCCAGCACCCGCCGCGAGCTGTCTCCGCGCCCGATGCCAACATCAAAACGCCCGCCGCTTTGCACTTGCAGCGTGGCGTATAGGCTGGCCGCCACCGACCATTCGCGCACCCCCGGATTGGTCACGCAGGGGCCGAAGCGCATCTTCTCAGTATGCTCCATACACATGGCGATAGTCGCATAACATTCGCGCCACAGCACGTGCGAATCAAAAAACCAGGCATATGTGAACCCGGCGGCTTCCGCCTGTTTGCACAGCGCAACTGTGCGTTTGGGATCAATATCGCCTTTGAAGGTGATCGCAAATTCCATAATATACGCTCCTTAAATAAATATGAGGGATTGTGCGCCATAACGCCCACGTGGAACACGACGATTTTGAGGCTAATTAGACATCCACTCTGGATGATCTGCAAATATGAGGGAGGGAGGAATCAGCGGAAAGTATCGTCTAAAATCTATAGGAGTGCGCTAAAAATATCTCTGATACGCTTAACATCTTATCGCGGTATACCTGAACACTAAGGCGGTTTTCAGCCGGATGGCTTCAGACTCCAGCGGCGGAGAACTTAGATCATCGGCGCAAATTCAAGATAGCCCAGTTCGCTGAAGATGCGCCGCCTGCCCCGTACTGACGTGCCATTTGCCCGGTGATACGGGGCATCATTCACGAAGCAGGATCGCAGCAAACCGAACGTCCAGCGGCACACAGCCCCAACCGCGATCATCAGCCTATAAGATGAATCCTGAGCCGCGCTGTTTTTCTTATCAAGCGGCGCAAGTTGGCTTTGATAACGAGCTATACCCAGCAAACGGATGCGCGCCTGCTTTCGCTGCGCGGCTGTCGGCGTGCTGCCGCGGCACAACGCAGCCTGAATACAGTCATCGAGCCATTCATCATCTGGCAGCCTGCGATTAGAGGATGAATTAAGTTGAAAGACCGGGGTACCCACGCGCGGCTCCGTTGAAACTCAATTCAGAAAGGGAGTCGCCCAGTTTACGACGCAAATTTTCCCGCGCGTAATACAAACGGCTCTTGACGGTGCCAACAGGAACGTCCAGCAGTTCGGCAATTTCTTCAAGCGCAAGATCGCTCAAATAATGCAGGGCGATCACAGCCTGCTGGTTGAATGGTAGTTCACTAATTGCCTGCTGTACTGAACGAATCGTCTCGCCCTGTTCAGCTAAATGCTCCGGCGCGTGCCACGACGGACTCATGAGCTGATCCACCAGCGCTTCCAGCGAAACACGCCGTTTCTGGCGGCGCGTGATCCATGTATAGCTCAGGTTCACAGTCACGCGATACAACCATGGCATTAAGGGCAGTGAGGTATCAATTCGTTGGGCGTATTGGTGAAGTTTGAGGAAGCAGTCTTGAGCGATATCGTCAGCAACGGTACTGTCACGGGTGATCACCATCGCTGTGCGATATACCTGCGAATAGTAGCGATCAAACAGCACCCCTAGTGCATCAAAGTCGTTCTCGCGTAATTTTTCAACAAGTGCAGCATCGGTTGGCGAATCTGTATCTGCGGCATTCACCTCTGAAGCATCCACCCTCAAAATCATTCTTCACTCCGTAAGAACTCTAATCACCGTCCCTTGGAGAATGGACGGAATCCCTTCCAAAATAAGCGTCTCAACTATTTTGCAATAAGACGTTCCAAAATCCATACGACGTCCATTATGCTGTTTTCGTCCATTTTGTACAAGTGCTGTGCAGTTTTATTCGCTTCCATTTGTGCAGTTTGAAAAATATAAAATGGTTTTATTGTGTCAAATGACGTTGGGAATAAATAGAGTCGTCCATATCGTCAAAGGCTGAAGCCGCCTCTCGAAATAAGAAATTTCTAAAATGTGCTGTAGGGGCCGTCAATTGGCACTGGTGGTGCTTTGCGTAACATAAGTTACTAAAAAAGCGCCCGTAGGTTTTCAACAGCGGCGCGCTGTTCATCGCTTAATTTCTCCGGTACCGTGATCAGCACACGGGCATAGAGATCGCCAAAAGTTTGCGGATCGCGCAGGCGCGGCATGCCTTTTCCCGTCAGGCGGAATTTACGACCGCTTTGTGTGCCCGGCGGCACTTTCAGCTTTACGGTTCGCGCCAAGGTGGGCACGTCAATATCGCCGCCCAGCAGCGCCGTGAACATATCTACTTTGATCTCAGTGGTCAGGTCGTCGCCGCTGCGCTCAAATGACGAGTCAGATTCAACTTCTACCACTAGATATAGATCGCCGGGCGCGCCGCCGTTGGCGCCTGCCTCACCTTCGCCCGCCAGCCGCACTTTTGTGCCGGTGGCCGCGCCTGCCGGAATTTTCGCGCGAATTGTGCGTCCGGTGCGGGTGATCAGCCGCGCGGTACCGGAATAGGCTTCCGCCAGCGAAATTGGCGCGCTCTGCGTGATGTCCGAGCCATCCATAGCGAAGCCGCGGGTGCCAAAGGGCATATCCTGAACCCGCGAAGTCGTGCCTCCACGGCGTCCGCGGGCACCGCCAAAGATAGAATCGAAAATGCTGGAAAAATCGCCCAGATCTTCCGGATTTGCCGTTCGCGTATAGCCTCCGTATCCACCCGGCTGGCTGTTAAATCCTGCCGCCTGCGGGTTTACCGTGCCGAAGCGATCATACATTGACCGCTTTTCTTTGTCGCTTAAGACCTCATAGGCTTCATTGATTTCCTTGAAGCGCGCTTCCGCGCTGGGATCGTCCTGGTTTGTATCCGGATGATACTTTTTCGCCAGCTTACGGAAGGCGCTTTTGATTTCCTTTTCGCTGGCATCTTTTTGGACACCCAGCACATCATAGTAAGTCTTAGCCATGCGCACCTTCCAATATGACAAGTGTGCTGATCGTATTGCACTTGCAGGCACAAAGTCAATCAAACACCGGCAATTCTTACAGAGATTTTATGCTGTTTCACACTTTCACCAAGTGCCGCGCATCAATCATCTGCTATAATAATACACGGGCATGAAATAGTATCGATTCGGCAGGCGGTGGGGCAGTAGCGGAAGGCGCATTGAACGAAGCGAAAACCCGCATTCAGAACGTTTGCTGAAGACCGCCGGGCAGTACGGCGCATGTCCACTTCTCGCATTGCTTAAAAACGCCCTTCGTGGCGTTTTTGATTTCTATGTGACCCTACCCGGTTTGGGTCACCTGCCCCTTATGCCGGTATATCAGCTGTGAGAACATGAATGCCACAGGGCTAACTTGTTATCTATGGAACTTTCTACCCGCCCCCAACGTCTATCAAATATGGACAGCAAGAAAGGATAACCTAATGCAGTTGTTTTTTTCACGTAAATTGACCCGCCTCGCCCTAATCGCGGCGCTAGTTATTGCTGGCGTAATGGCTGTTATGCCGGTTGCCGCGCAAGATGCGCCGGAAACGCCAACCCGCACGATTACCGTCACCGGTTTAGGCACTGCCAGCGGCTCGCCCGATCAAGCGATTCTTTCGCTTGGTGTTGAGCTTCGCAGTCAAGACCTTGGCGAAGCCGTAGATCAGGTCAATGCCGCCGTTGCTGCTGTGATTGAAGCCATGCAAGCAGCGGGCATCGCACCCGAAGATATTCAGACGACCAACTTCAGCGTGTATCAGGATGTTCCCGGCTACCCAATGCCCGCAGATTCAGGGACAACATCCGCAGAACCGGTTTATAACTACGTAGTCAACAATATGGTGCAGGTGCGCGTCCGCGATACCGCACAGTTGAATGCTATCATTGATGCCGGTTTAGCGGCAGGCGCGAATCGTATCTTCGGCCTCAGCTTCGCCATCGGCGACCAGACCGAGTTGGAAAATGCGGCGTTGGAAGACGCGGTTGCTGATGCCAATTCACGTGCAGCCACACTAGCCGCAGCCATTGGCGTCACCCTCGGCGACCCGATCTCTATACGCGAACTTTCGGGTAACGATATGGTATTCGCCCGTGATGCGTCGATGGGTCTAGGCGGTGGCGGTTCCATCAGCGAAGGCCAGCTCTCGATCAGCACGCAGGTGCAGATCACCTACAGCATCCAGTAGTTATATCTACTAGAAATTAACCTCAGCAAATCACGGTTAAAAACTCACACCCCCTTCGAACATGAAGGGGGTGTGAGTTTTAACGCTTTAAACTATCACATCACTTCTGTTTACGTCACCCGCTCCCGAATTGACGCGCTGGCATAGTCCAGAATAGAAACCACAATCGCAATGGCCAGCACCGCTACGCCCGCCTCCCGATAACGCAGCAGGTTGATCTGCTGTTGCAGCAGGAAGCCTACGCCGCCGCCGCCCACGAAGCCGATGATCGTAGACATGCGCACGTTAATGTCCCAGCGGTACATCGTGAAGGCGATATACGGTGGGATCACCTGCGGCACTACCGCATACATAATGGTTTGCAGCCGGTTCGCGCCGGTGCTCAACAGGGCTTCAATCGGGCCGTTATCAATATTCTCAATCTGCTCGGAATACAGCTTGCCCAGCGAGGCGATAGAGTGCAGCGTCAGCGCCAGCACGCCCGCAAATGGGCCAATCCCGACCCAGATCACGAACACCAACCCCATAATCAGCGGCTCAATTGAACGCAGCGCGTTCAAGATGGTGCGGGTGGTGTTATACATCACCTCGCCCACCGGAAACTGCGCGCGGGTGCCAGCGAAACCGGCTGAAATACCGCCAACAATCGCCCCGATAGTCATCGCCTTAAACACATATTCGTAAATTACCATCTCGCCGATGGCAAAGGCAGCATTCGTCGGCGGCAGCGCCCCGATCACGATGGCACGTTCTACTTTCAGCACCGAAAAAGTGATCGTGAACAGGGCGACGGCGCCGATCAGCCGCAGCAGCGTTTTGAAGCTGCCCTTCGCCGGGCGCGACGGCAGCAGTCGGTTATAGATGCCCGGAAGCACCGCGCCGCCCATCGCCGCCGCAATAATCGGAGTCAACAGTCCCAACCATGCCGCCTGCATCCCGATAGTGGCCGAGAAAGCCAGCAGCAGCGCGCCGCAAATCACTCCTAAAACTGCGCCCAGAATATGACCGATGGGCATGTCAATCGCTTTGAGCGCAGGCCGGGTCAGCGAAATTCCCGCTGTAGCGAAGACAAATGCGCCGGTGATCCCACTGATCGGCAGGATCAGCAGTTGAATTAGTTCGCCTAGCGAGCCGACGAAAGTTGAGATGTAGCCGGGAAGTCCGTCGCGCCACAGCGTGCCGATCAGAATGCCCACGCCGCCCAGCAGTCCCAGCGCCGCCACCACGATCACCGCAATCAGCGCGGTCATCAGCACGCCGCGTATACGCAGCCCGAAAGATTCTGGTTGTATCGAGCGCCGTCGGGTGGCAACCACCGCCCCCAGCGCGATGAACAGTGTGCTGGCGCTGCCGTTAAAAAGCTGGCCGCTGCCCACGCCAATCGCGAAGGTACCTATCGCCCCTAGCACCAGTGTGCCAAGCCACCAGCCAATAGGCAGCAGCGCGAAGGCGATCAGCAGGCTGCCCAGCGGCATCCTGACCGGGCGCATCAGGTTATGCGCGGCGAAAAAGCTCAGAATTGCGCTTGGTAAAATTGAAATCATCGTGGCGATCAAGGCAAGGAAGATAGTTTCCACCATCTTTTCCATCACCAGCGCCGTAGTATCGCTAAAACGTACTGCCCCTACAGGCGTCGCATCCTGTATTTCAATCGTGTGGGTTTCGCCGCTGCTGCCGCGAATGCGCGGCACTTCAATTTCCGCGACAAAAGTGCCATCGTCGCGGATCACAAAATTGTTATCGCGGCTGCCAGCGACCTGCCGAATGCGTCGTTCGCCGTCGCTGCCGATCCAGTTCAGGCGTGCCAGCGTCTCCGGATAGAAATTATAGCCGGAGACTGTGACTGTGTCGCCGCTGCTGGCGCAGGTCGGTGTCACCACAATATACGGTGTGCCATCATCCGGCGTAGCTGGCGCTTCCGGCACAGTCCCATCTGCCGGGCAGTCCAGCAGAATACTGGTGCTGTTGCTTCGAATTTCATAATCCTGCGTGAACACGTTGGGCGATAGCAGCTCGCGCAGGGCATTGGTCACATTTTGTTGGCGCACCGGCTCCTGCGGGCGATCAAGGTTGATCTGCGTCACCGTCCAGCCATAAGCAATGATCACGAATCCGATCAGCACCCCGATCAGGATCACGATACGCCGTAAAATAGAGCGGCTGTCAGTTTTGATCATCGGTCGCTCCTAGTGAATTTCAACTTCAACGGCATCTTCGCCGTAAATTTGTCTGAAACGCTCATTATCAATCTCAGAAGGTAGGCCGTCGAACTCAACCCGCCCGTCTTTCAGCGCGATCACGCGATCTGAATAGGCGCGCGCAAGGCTCAAAAAGTGCAGGCTGCATAAAATCGTGATGCCATCCTCCTTATTCAAAAGTTCCAGATAGCGCATCACCGAATGCGAGGTAGCCGGGTCAAGACTGGCGACCGGTTCATCAGCCAACATCAAATCTGGCTCTTGCATCAAAGCCCGGGCGATGCCCACCCGCTGCTGCTGCCCACCGCTCAGGGAGCTGGCGCGGTTGTACGCTTTTTCAGCAATGCCAACCCGTTTCAGCGCCGCCATTGCCCGCTCTTTTTCCGAGGGTGGCACATAATTTGCAAGGCTGAAAACCGGGTTTATATAGCCCAGCCTGCCGCAAAGCACGTTGGTCAATACGCTCGAACGCTTGACCAGATTGAACTGCTGGAAAATCATGCCGATACGGCGGCGAATCAGCCGCAGTTCATCGTCGGCAGCCGCAGTAATATCAATGTCCCCCCAGATGATGCGCCCTCCGGTCGGGTCAATCAGCCGGTTGATGCAGCGCAGCAGCGTGGACTTGCCAGAGCCGCTCAAGCCGATGATCGCCACGAACTGGCCGTCAGGAATTTCAAGATTGATATTGTCTAGCGCCTGAAACCCGTTTTCGTAAATTTTGCTGACGTTTTCAATTTTTAGCATAGGGATTGTGAGTCGCTCTGAATAAATACGGTGAATTATGGGTACATATCACGCACTTTGAATGCTCTCTACCCTTCTTACTTCCACTTATATGGAAGAAGGGGTTGGGGGTTGAGGGGATAGTAATTTATAACCACCTCTAGAAAAATACGGACAAAGATCACGTAATCTTTGTCCGTATTTTAACCAGCATAACCAACTTCACAGCACGGGAAAACTAACCACCGAAAATATCGGTTTCCGTCAGACCTAGAATTTCCAGGCGCAGGCGAACCGAGTCATAGGTAGCGTCATCAATCGGGGCGATACCGCTCCAGCTGTAGAAGTCGCTGTTACCAATGGATTCGCCCCAGGCTTCAGTTTCAGCGAAGGCGAACACCGCATCCATGATCTGAGCCTGTAGTTCAGCCGGGAAATCCGGGCCAAAGCTCATCGTGTCGTTGGGGATCGGGGCGCTCAAGCGCAGAATACGCACCTGATCCACCACATCCGGCGCAGTTTCGCGAATATTGGCGCGGGCATCCATCACCTGCACATCGCCCACAAACAGACCGCCATTTTCGCCAATGCGGGATTCATCAACTGTCAAATCGTAGGGTTCAGACAGGTCGCCAATGCTCCACGGCGCGCCAGGCACCAGCGCCGGGCTGAAGAAGGTGGTACCGAAATCAACTTCGCCGCTGTACACAGCCTGAATAACCTGATTGTGACCGCCAGCTTCAACAATTTCACCGGGGGTAATGCCAGCTGCTTCTAGTTCCACCGCCGGCACAATGTAGCCGGAGGTCGAGCCGCTGTCCGGCACTGCCCAGGTCTTGCCATCAAGGTCGCCAAAGGTATAAATCGGGGCATCGCGGCGCACGATGTATTCTGCCCAGTACACGTTCCAACCGTTACGAACCGCTGCCGCTGCAACCTGCACACCGCAGCGCTCATTGGCAATCACGTAACCCGCCGCCGGGATGAAGCCGATGGAACTGTCCGGCGCGGCGCACATTGCTTCTATCGTCGCGGCATATGACGTAGGCACAAACACCTGAAAGTGCAGGCCGGTGGCTTCCTGTAACGCCTGAGCCATCACTTCGCCACCGGTGGTGATCACCGAAGCTTCAACGGAGGGGACGAAAAAGACCTGAATCGGGTTGTCTTCCGAACCTAGATCGCCCTGCGCCGACGCCATACCGAAGGATGACGCAATCAACACAACGATCAGCGCTGCCAGAATAAAACTGCGTTTGCTGCGCATACCAGCTCCTTAAAACAGAATATAAATTGAATACGGACTACCTTATTCTTGCGCGTAACAAATTAACGCGCAACTATTGACTAATCTGACCCACCTTTCCCACGCTCTCCATGCAATGGTCAGAGCGGCTATCACATCAAATCTTATTCTCGCTCAAATCAGCGTAACGCCTCCGTCCCGTTCGCTCTACCATAGGAACAAGGTATGCCTTGCCATAAGGGAAGGAACAGGGCGCGAACTTTAACTATGAACTCTTTTAACTGTCCTTCACGCCCTTCCGAAACTGCGCGCTTTCCCACGCGATGAATTGATCCTGAAGCTTCAGCCGTTGATACTTGCCAGTCGCCGTCAGCGGAATTTCCGTGCCAAACACCACCACTTTGGGCGATTTTTCAAACGTCATTCGTTCCCGGCAGAACCCGATGATCGCCGCTGAATCCGCCGTCGCACCCTCGTTCAAGACCACATACGCGCCCACTTCTTCGCCCATATACTGATTCTTGAAAGCGACCGCCAGCCCCACCTTCACATCCGGATGGCTGGTCAGCACTTCCTCAATATCGAACGGGCTGAACTTAACCCCGCCGCGATTGATTAATTCCTTGATCCGCCCGGTGATGAAGAAGAAACGGCGGCCTCGATCATCTGTTTCGTAAAAGCCCTCATCTCCGCTGCGAAACCAGCCAAACTTGAAGGCTTCAGCATTAGCTTCCGGGCGATTGAAATAATGCTGCATCACGTTGTGTCCGCGAATGCAAATTTCCCCCCGTTCACCCGGCGCGAGTGCCTGCGCGCTGCCGTCGGCGCTGAAGATCGCCATCTCATTCGGCAAAATCGCGCAGCCAATGCTTGGATAGCCAAAATCGTACATCCAGTGGCGATGCTCATCGCCGCTCAAATCCAGCGGCAGAAAGCAGGAATAACAGGTGGTTTCGCTCAAGCCGTAGCCGTGCATCACCCGGAATCCGAATCTCGCTTCAAATGCGCTCGCCACGCTCATCGCCAGCGTGCCTGCGCCGCAGATCAAATGTCGGAACTGGCGAAGATCGCCCGCATCAACGCCATCCCCAAAAATGGACGCGCCTTTTGCTTCCTGCGCCGCCGCATAATCCAACGCATATTGCAGCAAAGTCGGCACAATGCTGACCACCTGCACCCCTTCACGGGCAATCCGCTCCCAAAAATGCGATGACGAATACGCGCGGTTCAGTATCACCGATGCCCCCGCAAACAACGGCGTGATCAGCGTCGCCACGATGCCATTCACATGATGAATCGGCAGCACACACATCATCCGTTGGCCGCCGGTGATCGCCTGCGCCTGGCTGATCCCAAAGGCGTCCACCAGCAGGTTATACTGCGTCAGCACAACCCCCTTGGGCGCGCCCGTCGTGCCGCTGGTGTAAACCAGCAGCGCCTCATCATCCAGCGTCGGGCGCGCCGATCCAGCTTCGAAGCTGTCGGAATGTTTGGCAATACCGACCGCAAAATGCAGATGATCATCATCAGACTGTCCTCCCATCTGCACAATCTGCGCGATTTTCGGCGCGCCCAGCCCATCGGCCTCATCCCCATGGATGATAGCTTCCGCCCGTTCCAGATATTCCGCGCGCACAAAGCAAACTTTAGCCTCGCTGTTCCGCAGGATAAAGGCGATTCGCCGGTCATCTTCGGTTGAATTTTGTGGTGCCACCGCCGCGCCAATCAGCCAGCAGGCGAAATAAACCAGCACCGTGTCACTATGGTTGTAGGCTAGCGTGGCGACTCTATCGCCTTTGCGCACTCCCAGATCGTCATATAGGAAGCCCGCCGTTTGATGTACCCGCGCCTTGAACTGCGCATAGGTCAAAGCTTCGCGCTCGCCTTCCGCATCATAGTGAATCAAGAATGCTTTTCCCGGCGTAGCCGCAGCGTGCAGCGACAGCGCATGGTCAATATTCGCATACGGAATCAGCCGATGATCAGGGTTGAGGCCATAAATGGTTTGAGCGTTTAAGAGCAGAGGTTGAACGTCTGCGGGGACAGAATCAAGAATGGTCATCGTCATCTATATTCACAAAACTAATTTCCAGTATCTTGACGATTGTAACGTAAATGAGCACGTGTAGAAGCGCCCCCCTGCCGCCTCCGCCTCGCCATCCACTTTACTTCCCTTCAGCTAACACTTTGGGAAGGGGACGGGGGAGGGAAGCATTATTCAGCCTCGTTCACGCTTCATACAGCCGGATGGCCTCAAACCCTTTTCTGGGCGCGCTTGGTGGCTTGGCGGTTCAGAATAGCTTTCTATGTATACAGGTCAAATTTTGATGCGATTACCCTGTATTCAAGTTCAGGGGCTATTGTGCTTTTCAGACCGTGCGGTAAAGTCAAACAAATAAATTGAAGGAGTGTTGAATATGGCGCCAGCAAAAGAACTGCTTATCATGGCTTTCCCCACTCGCGGAAACCTTGTTGACGCGACCGATTTCGTCAACAGCTTCAAAGAGGTGAAAATTCACAAAAGCGCCGTCCTCGCCCGCGCTCAAGATGATGAAGTCACTGTATACGACGACGACATCAGCCCGGTTGAAGGCGCGGTCACGGGCGGCACCCTCGGCGGCATCATGGGCGGTCTGGGCATCGCCGGGCTAGGCGCGCTGCTGCTGCCGGGCATCGGGCCGTTGATCGCGGTGGGCATCGGCGTAGCTGCTGGCGGCATGATCGGCGGCGGGTTAGGCGCAGGCGCGGCCAAAGCGATGGATTTCGGCATCAATGATCAGCTTTTGAACAAGATTGCCCATCATCTAGCCGAAAATGAAGTCGCTGTAGTGCTGGAAATTGAAGGCGAACCTGAAGCCCTCAAGACCATTTCCGCAGCGATGGAACGCGATTACGCCGCTACCACCGTCAACCCGAATGCCATTTAGCCCCTCTGGAGGGTGCTGATGGATGACGTAATCCTGATTGTTTTTCCCTCGCGGAAAACCTTAGCCCGCGCGCTGGAGCATCTCTCCAGCGTTGGGGGCATCGAGTTTCAACGTGCTGTCATTCTGGCAAAAGCGCGCGGCGGCGAAATCACCGTGATGGATGATGGCATCGGCGCTAACGAAGGCAGCATCGCTGGCGGCACGCTCGGCGCAGCGATGGCCGCGCTTGGCGTGGCCGGGTTGGGCGCGCTGGCACTTCCCGGCATCGGCGCGGTCATCGCCATTGGCTCGGCGGCGCTGGCCGGGGCGGTGGTCGGCGGCGTCACCGGGCGCGTGGCCGCCGGTTTACTTGAGGATGATCACGATGCGCTGCGCCAGCACCTTGCCACAAGGTTAGAATCCGGCCATCCGGCGCTGGCGCTCAGCGTCAAAAATGCCCATGACATGCTGCCCCTTTTACGCACCGAGCTAACCCCCTTCAAAGCCATCCTGATCGAACATATGCGCAGCGTCTAAAACAGCGGTTGTTGGCTTACTGGCAGGCCAATTACGGCTCTATTCCCACCGTTAGGATTTTTCCCGTTATAATCACCCTATACCAGAACAATACGCGCGCAGCGCGAAAGGTAGTTTCAAATGGCGGTTCGTGAGCCACGTCCCAAAGCCCGGTCTAACGGCCATCAATTGGCTGAACAGCGCTATATTGAGCGTAATCCCGGCATGGATCTCGATCTTGGCTGGGTCAAATCTGCCCGCGCCAACCTCAGTGCCGCCGAGCGCCGCGCCGCCACTTTAGGCACCCGCCGCACCGTCAAAAAAGATTGGCAGGCCGCCTGGCTGCTGCGCGCTGTGACCTGCATTGACCTGACCACCCTTTCCGGCGACGACACCCCCGGCAACGTTGCCCGCCTTTGCGCCAAAGCCCGCCAGCCCGTCCGTCAAGACCTCTTAGAAGCGCTCGGCGTGGCCGATCAGCAGATCACCACCGGCGCCGTGTGTGTCTATCATAATCGTGTGGCTGATGCCGTCGCCGGCCTAAAAGGCACAGATATTCCCGTAGCGGCAGTCTCCACCGGTTTCCCCGCAGGCTTAAGCCCGCTGCATCTGCGCGTCGAGGAAATCCGCGAGTCGGTCAGCGCTGGCGCCCGCGAAATTGACATCGTCATCAGCCGCGAGCATGTACTGACCGGAAACTGGAAGGCGCTTTACGATGAGGTGAAAATCTTCCGCGAAGCCTGCGGCGACGCACATATGAAATCTATTCTAGCCACCGGCGAGCTGGCGACGCTGCGTAACGTCGCGCAGGCCAGCCTTGTTTGCATGATGGCCGGCTCGGATTTCATCAAGACCTCTACCGGCAAAGAACCGGTCAACGCCACCCTCGAAGTCAGCCTGATCATGGTGCGCGCCATTCGTGACTACTATGAGCGCACCGGTCATAAAGTTGGCTTCAAACCTGCTGGCGGCCTGCGCACCGCCAAACAGGCCATGAACTGGCAGTTTCTGATGAAGGAAGAATTGGGCGATGAATGGCTTTTCCCGAATCTGTTCCGCATCGGCGCCAGCGCCCTGCTCACCGACATTGAGCGCCAGCTTTCGCATTTCGTCACCGGTCGCTACGCCTCCGAACGCTACATGCCCATGGCCTAGCCCTTCTTTTCACCGCCCCATACTCACCATCCGGTCATGAAACAGCGTGATCACCCGCGTGCGAATTTGCGCCGTGCCTTCCGCGTCAATGCCGGTGAAAGCAATCGTCAGCGTCTTGGTATCGGCGGCGGCAGTGCCTTCAGCCCGTCCCGCAACCTCAACATTCGGGAAGCTGTCGTTCAGTTCATCCGGGCTGTAAATATAGGTTAAATTACGCCCAGTCAGCCGCACCTCGCCATCTTGCAGCACCGCCCCCGGCATCGTCAGCGTGCGGTAGGCGCGCACGTTCGTCCAATCTTCCGGCGCCGTGAAGCTGAAATTGTAGGGGATGGCTGGCGGAAATGCCGCATCCGTCAATGCCGGGTTCCATGGCAGCGGCTCCATATCCTCCGCGACCACATAAATTTGATATTCGCCCTCTGCCGCGCCCCGCGCCCCCCCTGAAAGCGGCGTTTCCAGCCGTCCGATAGACGCCAGCCCGCTAAATTCCGCGTTCAACAGTACCGTCCATACCCCGGTTTGATCCAGCGTCAAATCGTGCGCCGGATCGAAGAAATAGCCGTAAGCGTTGGCGGTCACTTCATAATCAATGGCGCTGCCATCCGGCGCAGTAATCGTTACCTGCACCTCAGCCGGCACAATCGGCGCCACCTGCCCTGCAATCGCCAGCCTGTCGCCCACGGTGTACACGTCCCCCGCCGTCGCCCCTAGCGGTACGATGAACATCGAAACATTCTGATCGCCGCCGTAAGCGATACCTGCGCCCGGATGCCCCGAAGGATATACCCGCACCCCCGGTGGATCGCGCGGCGGTGGATCTGGCTCGTTGGCGATCACCACTGCCGTAGAAGCTGATACCGCCGTCTCTAAAATGTTGGCTTCCTCATCCCGAATCACCGCGCCGTTGAAGAAGAAGATCACATCTCCAGATGCCACGCCGTTAATCCCCGCGCCAATCTGCCCGTTCACCGGATCGTCCGAGTCGGCATACAGCGGCAGATCATCAGTTTCGCCGTAAGTCGCATACTGGCGCACCGTCACCCCCGGCCTCACCGCCGAGAGATAGCTGTAACTGTCCGTCCCCGCAACTGGCATGTTCTGCTGGTAAACGGCGCTCGAATCCAGCCCGCGTTCCAGCATCCAGCGGGCATAATCGCCGCCGCCATCCTGTATCAAAAATCGGGGCGCAAAGCCATCGCCAGCATCCCCGCCGATGAACGCCCAATCACCCGTGTTGTATGGCGTATTCACGATCACATTTTCAGGATCGCCCCCTATCGCCACCACATATTGACGGGCAGTGAACCACGCCGGGGCAGGCGTGCTGTTTTCGCCCATCACACCGCGTTCTCCCCGGCCAATCAAGCGGCTGTCAGCAGCCACCATCACGCCCGCCGTCGTCATGCTGCCCGCCCATAATCTGCCCTGCGAATCGGTGTAGCGGGCTTCATAAGTCAGCCGGTATTCGCCCGAATTTTCGGCGGTGATTGCGCCGCCCTCTGGCGAAAATATCCCCTGATCGTTGGCTGTGCCATCCAGCGTAATTTCGCGGGTCGCGCCCTCTAACTCAACCGACTGCCAGTGTGCCGTAACTTCCGCCGGAACCGACGGGGCGATGTGCGCGCCAATCGCCGCAGGATAGCCAGTCTCAACCGGCGCGCCCGGCAGCAGCGCCGGCGTCAAATCCAGCGGTTCGGCAATCAACACCTGATAGCTGCCGCCGCCGCGATAGGCGTTGCCAAAAATATCGCTGAACCCCGCCGACAGGCTGATGCGATATTGCCCGTACTGATCGAAGCTAAACGCGCCCAACCGCGAATCGCGGGTAGTCAGCCGCAGCGTATCCACCGGCGACTGCCGCCCAAACAGCGCCGCCTCATCCCGGCTTGCCGCGCCCGCTTGCATCTGCAATATCTCGCCCGAAAGCATCGTGCGCGTGCCGTCCGGCGCCGTCACCGTCACGCTCAAAGTTCCCCCCGGCAGCGCCAGCGGCACCAGCGGCGCGCTGCTGCCGTCATAACGGTTCGCCAGCAGGTTCAGAATATACGGCTCAATCGGATACTCGCCCGGCGGCAAAATGTAGGTCGGGCTGTCATAGCGCACCCGGTTCGCCAGCGCGAAAGGCGATTCTGTCGGAAGCACTCCGCGTGAACCGTCGCTAGGGTTATCCCAGAACAGCGCCGTCGGCATCTGCGTGATCAGGCCGGAGGCCACGCCCACCCGCAGCACCACCGGTAGACGGCTGGTTGAAACCGCCGCCGCTGGTTCTGTCTCATCGGCGCGCAGCGAAACTTCCAGCAGCGGCACGTACAGCCCGCCGGCCATCTCGACAGGGAAGCTTCCACTGTATGCCGAACTCATGAACACAAGATCATCATCGTCAGGTGAAACGGTCAGTATTTCGATGGGGGCGCAGCGTTCGCCTAATACTTGCGGCGCATCTGCCCCGACAATACCCATCCCTGCGCGGGTGGCGCGGTGCGACCAGCCATTTTGTGCATCCGGCGCGGTCACGGCTATCAGCGCAAGGTCTTGCCGCAGCGCAATCGGCATCAGCAGCAGTCGCTGGCACAGCATCGCACCCTCTATATCGGCTGGCACTATCACCCGCAGCCGCGCCGACCATCTGCCGCCCGCTGCAATTCCGGTAGCTCCGAATCCCCCCTCAACCGCCCACAGCGCATCATCAAGCAGTCCCGCCGCCGAAAATTCAGTTAGATTTTCAGATCGCGGGGCGCTGACGATGGTCGCCGGGCCGCCCGGCAGCGAGCCAGCATAGCCCTCCGGGTTGAGCGCCGTTTGTGAGGGTGAAATGCTAAAAGGATTGCCCTGAACGCCGGTCAGCAGTGCGCGAAAAGAGCCGGTCAGCCCCGCCTGCGTGAACGTGGTTTCGCCCGTATACAGGTTGCGTATTGCGATATACGCGCCGGGAAATACCGCGTTGCTATCGCCGGTGATCGTGATCTGCCCGCTTGCATCCGGCGC
>JACSRP010000051.1 GCA_014879665.1 Anaerolineae bacterium
GATCAACCGGCGGTGGAGGCTGCAAAATCGCTGCTTTTCGGGCGCGAAGGGGTGATCGCTGTCGCTGATCTTGAGCCGAAAGGCGGGCGCGCGCGGATTCGCATTGACTATACCGGTGACGATGCCGGGGTGGTGGCCTTGAATCAGGCATTTGCCGCCGCTGGCATTGCGATCATGGGATTTGCCGAAGAAACCCGCGATCTCGAAGCCATGTTCATGCGCGTGACCAAAGGCATTGTGACTTGAGGTGAGATACTGAATCTGTGGCTCTCATGATCTGATTTGTTAGAGGCACAAAAGGAAGAGAATAGTCTCCATTTTGTCACCAATATCGCTTGAGCTTGTATTTGCTCTTGAGACGCTGCCAACGGCGCATCGTGTTCCGCTTGATCGGCTGATGCTTGCGCAAACCTATATTGAAAAATTCGTTATTCTCACTGCGGACAAGTCATTCCAAAGAAACGATATTCCAAGTGTGTACTAGCCTATGACAGCCTTAGCCATTGAGCCCCTCTCTCCGCAGGAATTTGCGCTGGATCGCGTGGCGAAAGTGCTGCGACTCGGCGTAATTGCCGGCATCATTGTGGCGGTGATGGGATTCATCGGCGCGGTGGTGATCAGCGCGCAAACCTCAGCCATTCCGGGCGGTCAGGCATCGGGATTGGCGGGATTGCTGCGCAGCGCCTTACTGCTTAGCTACGCGGGTGGCGATGATGCCGCAGTTTCGATCATCATGCTGGCCGGGCTGGCGAATGTCGCTGCATTTCTGGTGACGCTGGTGGGTATGCGCGCGCGTGAAATCTGGGCGCTGCCGCTGCCATGGCTAGTGGCGCTCGGAAACCTGCTGCTGATGCTGTTGGTTGGCTTCACTCCGGGTGCGCTGTTCATCCTGATTGCCGCTTTTGCCGGGTATGCCGCTGCCCGGATTCTCAGAATCTTCCGCATTAATCCCGTGGCGCTCAAAGAACTGCGTGGGCGGATGCGCGGTGCGCGCGCATTTGTGGTCTTGTCTATCTACCTGCTGCTGATGAGTGGTTTTGCCCTGTTGATGTATCTTGTGTTCAGCGCGGGTAGTGGCATCGGCAGTTCGGTGGCCGGCGAGATCGGGCGTTCGTTGTTCATCACGGTAGTGGGCATCGAACTGCTGCTGATCCTGTTCATCGCGCCTTCTTTGACCAGTGGGGCGATTACCGGCGAGCGTGAACGCCAGACTTTTGATCTACTGCGTACTACGCTGCTAAACGCGCCCACCTTCGTGATGGGCAAGCTGGAAAGCGCGCTGGCCTATTTGCTGCTGCTTTTACTGGCGGCTATCCCCCTGCAAAGCCTCGCATTCCTGTTTGGTGGCGTCAGCGAAGGTGAAATTTTGCTGGCCTTCGTAATTCTAGTGGTCACCGCGCTGGCGCTGGGTGCTGTCGGTATTTATTTTTCAACCGCTGTTGAGCGCACTATCACCGCAAATTTGCGCGCCTATCTGCTGGTGCTGTCGGTGATGTTCATCGTGCCAGTGGTGGCGGGCGTGGTGCTGGATGTGCTTGGGCGCATATTTTTCACCGCTGGAAGCGCCTTCAATTCGCCGCTGCTGGAAACCACATTCGCATATGCCAGCGCGCTGCTGATCGCCATCAATCCGATTGCGACCGCGCTCTCAACTCAGCAGATTCTGATCGAGCGTGAAGCGATTGGCTTTTATCCGTACACACTTGCCAGCAGCGGCGGTACGATTCCAATGGTTTCGCCATGGCTGCTGTTCACGCTGATCTATCTAATCTTTGCTGCCGTCTTGATCCTGCTGGCTATTCGCCGTGCCCGCCAACCAGAGCCGGAAGACGAGTGAATTTTACGACTGCGTCTGTGGCTGCTCCGGTGCTGCGCCCAACGCGGTCAATCGATTCAACAGGCCGCGCGTTTGTTTCACCTGCGGGCGGCCATAATAGCCGATACGGGATGCGCCGGTGGCTGAACGCACATCCAGCAGTTCATCAACCCACAGCAGCATTTCGGCAGCGCCGGATATTTCAATTTGCGCCTGCCGCGATTGAAGCTGTTTGGCATGATAAGTGAGCGCGCCGGAGCAGATTAGCGTTTGCTGATCGGCATGCCCCGCAAGCGTCAAGGTGGCGCTGCCCGATGCTTTCACCTTCAGATGTTCTGTTTCCAGCGCGTGAATTTCCAGCAGCACCGCGCCGGAAGCCACGCATAGCAGTTCAGGTGTCGTCAGCGTTGGTATCCGCGCTGCCGTTGCGCCAGAAAGCGTTACCGCTTCTAAGGCTTTACAGCCGACAAAAAAATGAATCGTGCGGCGCTTCAGGAATCCGCGTACTGCTTCCCCATCAAGGCGCAGGTGCAGCGTGCCATCAACCACTTCTGTGATCACCTGCGCCATCAAAGTTTCCGGCGCCTCCACGATCAGCCATTCTCTATCGCCCTGCGTCACCTGAAGCGTGGCATCGCCGCTAACCTTGATGCGTGTGAATCCGGACACCGTCCGCTGTTCGCGGATAGCTTCTGCGGTATCTACATAATTTTTATCGTTCACGATCTTGCCCGTCATAACTCTATTGGGTGATATGAGCTTTTACGGGGATGACCTGCATTGTGTTCAAAATCGGGGAGATTGCGAAGTATGAGGGCGCGTCCCTATACCGGTTTACAGGATATAGGGACGCGCTGCTAAATTTGTTTAGCGTATCGTCGGATCGCTGATCCACACATCGGTGGCGTACAGCGTTTCGCTTTCGATAATCAAATTCGTTGAATAACCATAGCGGAATTCGAAGATATTCAAGCCGTTCTGAGTGCCAACTACCGGCTTTTCCGCGCCAGCCGCATTATCAAAAACGTAAGCTACCGGCTCGCATTCAGTAGCCACCTGAGCGTTCTGGAAGCACAGTTCCAGCGTCACTTGCGCTGTGCGCGCCGCCGGGTTATCCGAGATATAGGTCACGCGCACAAAGTTCCATGAAACCAACTGCTTGGTGGTTTCTAGTTCGGTCTGGTTGGGTGTGGCCTGCTGGGTACTGCCGAACAGTACCAATTCCAGCGGCGTTGAACCGGTAGGTGTGGGCGTGGGGCCGGGGCCGTTGCACCAGAAGGCATCGCAGAAGGCGACTGGCTGTACATTTTCCAGCGTGGGCAGGCTGTTGAACACCGTTTCTGGTACGGTGGTGAAGCGGCGATCTACGTACACCGCAAATTGATCGCCCACCACGAACATCATATTGGAGGCGCCGAAATTACGATAGACGGCGCGGAATGGTGTGCCGCCAGGCATGATGCCCATATATTGCAGCGCGGCGACATCCAGATACGTGAAGGCGTAATCTGCAGAGCCAGTCAGCCGTACTTCCACGACCACTTCATCTAGCACCGGCGGGTTTTCGACCACCGCGTTCAGCGCCTCTTCCAGTTGATCGCAGAAATCGGGCGCGAAGGGGTCAATTTCATTGAAAGAGAGGTCATAGCCCTCTGTTACTAGAAAGTATAGGTAGGTCACGCCCGGCCTACACTGCTCTATCGGATCAATGCCTTGCCAGCCTGTGGGGCGTGATTGTTCGCGTTCAGGGGGCAGTGTAGCTTCAGCCAGCAGCTCAAGGTCATGCCGCAGGTTGTAATAGGATGAACCGGGGGAACTGCTGACCGCGCCAATCCAGCCATCCGGGCGAACCCCTTCCCCGAGGCGCAGTTTTGCCAGCGAATTTAAGTCGAGGAAGAGATCGCCAATGAAGGTCGGTGAGGTCGCATCGCGATTGCCAATATAGCCTTCAGGCCGGGTATTTAGACCTAGCAGCTCGTCTGCAAGGCGCTCAAGGTCGCCACGCGCGCCACTTAATAACGGAATTGGATCGCGCACAACGCCATTTTCGTTAGGTGTGCTGAAAACGATCTCGTTGAGGCGCTCATCTACTTCGGCTTGCAACGATAGGCAGTAATTCAACGCTGAATCTGGAGTGATTGGCTCAAAGCGATAGAACAATGCCAGCATTGAGAGGGTATTTAGCAGCGTGCGGTCGCACAACAGCAGCACCGGGGCGCCGCGCCATGTATCCGGACGCGAGCCGATTCCAAACTGTTCATTCGCCATGGTTTCGATATTCCGCCGCACGCTGCGTACCAGCGCTTCTGGCGAAACCACGGTGGCTGATTCCCATTCAGCGGGGCGTTCTCCCACGCCGAGAAGCGTATCGGCCAGCAGTTCGCTGTCATACCACAGATCGGAGGCGAAGGTGACCGAGTTGGGATCAAAATCACCCGTCCAGCCTTCCGGGCGCGTATTCTGCCCTAGCGCTGCATCGGCCAAACCCTCAAGATCGGCGCGCGCATCAAAGAAGAATTCCTGTACATCTACGCCTTGCCCCAAAGCCGCTGGCGTAGCCTGCGCTGCGGGGCTTGCAGAGGTCATGCCGACCCCCAATACTAGTGAAAGGATGGCGGTTGTCGTTATCAAGAAAACGAGCCAACGTCGCATTGCGCCCGACCCTTTGATTCGCTGCGAGAAATTAAATCTGTGACTAAATTATAGCCGCAAGATGGAGTCGGGCAATGAATAGAAAATTTAGGACGGAGAAACCACCGTAAATATGCTGCTGTTACTTTAATTCATAATAAATTCAGGTAGTTCTCTAGTAAGTGCATTAGATCAACGTTATCATCGTGGGATGACAATTTTATTATTCTTTGCTATCTGTAATGGGGGATTCACGTGAATAAATTGCACTTCCGTTACTCGCTTGTTGCTATTTTTGCAATTGTATTCCTCGCAGTTACCCTTCTGGTTCGTACCCCAGCGGTGGAAGCTGCTAGCCGCGCCACAGATTTTGAAAGCTACACACCCGGCACTGTAAATGGTCAGGATGGCTGGGTTGCCACTGGTTCTGCGGGCTCAGGTTGTGCGCTATATGACCACGCGATAGTTAATAACAGCGGTGCGCCGGCCAGCTTTGGAACGCGCAGTTTGCGAATTTCCAATGCTCTGACCAGCGGATGCTTTTCAGATCATACTTTTTCACACCAACTGGCAGATGAGGCCGGGGAAACTACTGCCGAAAACGGCGGAATAGGTGGTGGCACCCGCCAGCCTTATTTTGAAGCTCAATTTGACGTTGCTTCTACGGTTCCTGGCGCGGAACAACCAGGATTGAATTTCACGGTCAGCCCAGATCGCGGCGATGGCGCGCGTATGAGCTGGGTGAATATCGCTGACTCGTCTACGGGTCTCACAGTGAGTTTCAACGACTACCAACGTTCTGTAGACAATTTTGTGCAGACGAATATTGCTACTGGTCTGAATCGCAGCCAATCGCACACGATCCGTATTACTATGTCATTGATTGAGGGGTTTACCGACTCCAATCAACCTGATAATGATATTGTGTGCGTGTTTGTTGACGGTGTACTGGCGCATCAGGGAACAAGCTGGGAAAACTATTTCCGTGATCAGGAAGGTAATCCCACCCGCACTGTCGATTCGCTTCTGTTCCGTACCGGTGGTGTGGCTGCGCCCGCAACCCTGGGTAACGGCTTCCTAGTTGACAATTTTAGCCTGTTTAGCGGGGTAATTCCGCCCGGTTTTGATGTCGGATGCACTGCGCCCGCTCCAACCGCAACTAATACGCCGAATCCATCAGCCAGCCCCGGGCCAACTTCTATCGCTCCAACGATGCAACCAACCACGCAACCGCTGCCGTTATGCACCTTGTTGGGCGGGGGCACTAATAACATCGTTCGCGCAGACGCCACGCCGTACCAGTTCTGCCGCATTCTGGTCGAAAATGGTGTATATAAGCAGGAAGGCGCTGAAATTGGCGACATCAACCTGATCAATGCTGGCGTGTGGCAGGCCGTGGATATCTTTGAATATACGTCTGGCGGCGTGCAAGTGCTGAATTTCTCGCATCCGTTGAGTATCTGCTTGTATGGCACTGGCCAGTTCTACTATCGCGATGCTACCGGCCAGCCGCGTACAACCGCGCTGCTGTCAAGCTGGCAGAACGGTGAATACACCTGCGCTACCATCAACAATGCTGGAACTGTGGTGCTGGTCGGGCAGGGGATTTAGCGTGTTCTCCACCCCTTAGCACCCTGCTTAACTTCCCCTCCCCAATACATTGGGGAGGGGAATGATGAGAGGGGATAGGGGTGGGTATTTTGTGAATTCCTTATCTCCAGTTATGTGACTGACTGTAAGAAATTAAGCAAGTATTTGCGCTGATTCGCTTGACGGTTTGAGCCTACGGCGACGCGGGCGAGATACGCCGTATTTTTTATCCTAACTTCCTCCCTCTTTGACAACCCGCTTGCCCCACGCTATGAATCGCCGCATAAAATAGAGATAGTCTCAATAGGTTTATAAAATGAGCGACTTTAGCGGCAAAGCGGTGATCGTCACCGGCGCGGGGTTGGGCATCGGCTTTGCGCTGTGCAAGGCTTTTGCACAGGCGGGCGCATGGGTGGCACTGAATGACGCGCAGGCCGAATTAGCGCAAACCGCCGCCGATCAACTTAATACCGGAATCGGTACGGCACGGGTGAGTCCATATGGCTGTGATGTATCCGATACTGCGGCGGTGCGCGCCATGATTGAAGATTTTGCCGCGCGGCGCGGCCGTCTGGATGTGGTTATCGCCAATGCTGGCATCACCAACTACGGCGCATTTCTGGATTATACGCCGGAAGCCTTCGACCGCCTGCTGGCCGTCAATTTGCGCGGCAGCTATTTTACGGCGCAGGCTGGCGCTAAGATGATGATCGCGGGCGGCGTTGCCGGGCGTATTTTGTTGACTTCGTCGGTCACGGGCATCGCCGCGTATCAGCATTTGAGCGCCTATGGCATCACCAAAGCCGCCATTCAGCATATGGCGCGCACGCTGGCAGTGGAACTTGGCGCCTATGGCATCACCGTGAACGCGATCAGCCCTGGCGCAACCATCACCGAACGCACGCTGCTTGATGACCCGAATTACGAAGCCAACTGGCAGGCGGTGACTCCTACCCGCCGCGCCGGGACGGTTGAAGATATTGCCGCAGCGGCGCTGTTTCTAGCTTCGCCAGAAGCACGCCAGATCACCGGGCAAAACTTGACCGTAGATGGCGGCTGGACGTTGACCAGCCCGATCCCCGAAGATACTCCCGATCTGCCCGAATTTTCAGGGAAACTGCGCTAGGCTGCCTAAGTTTCGGATATATGGCATTTTTGTTCCGCTCTCCACTTATGTGGGCGTAGGATGGCTTGCGCCAGTAAGTAGAATAAGGGGCACACTCTAATTTTGCGTCACCTAAATTCCCCCCTTGGTTAGTTTTCCGTTTACAATGGGGGTACCCATTGGATAGATGACAGGCTGCTTCTATGTCTGCCAACCTCAACGCGCTGGCTCTGCTGCGCCAGATACCCATGTTTCAATCGCTCTCGCAGGAGCAGCTTCAGGCTGTAGCTGCGCAGTGTCAGCCGCTGCATTTTCAGCCGGGCAGTCTGGTCTTTGCGCAGGGGCAGGCCAAACAGGGCGCGATGATCTTCGCCTCTGGCCGCGGGGTGCTCACTCAGACTGACGCTTCAGGCGGCGAAACCGTCATCGGGCAAATTCGCGCCGGGCAAATGGCCGGAGAAAGCGGGCTGTACGGGGATGGCGTTGAACCGGCAAATCTGCGCGTGGTGGAACCTGCCGAGGTGCTGTTCCTTTCGCGCAAGCGCTACAACCAGCTTGCCGCGCAGTTTCCAGAATTTCGCTCTAGCATTCGCCTTAACAGCCAGCGCGCTGTCCCGCTTCAGCCGCAGCCCGGCTACGGTGTGCCCAATTACAACCCCGATTTTCCCATCCAACCGGGTTTTAATAACGCCTCTCCAGCCAGCAATCCAGATGTGGTGGATATCGGCATCCCCAGCGAATCGCAAACAGTTGTTCCACAGGGCAGATTTCAATTTATGCCCGACAAGCGCCCTGACGAAGTGCTGCTCTGCGTTTTTCACCCCCATTGGTGGGCGATTGTGCGCTTGCTCTGGATTCCTATCATCATGGTTGGCGTGGCGCTGATCATCGGGCTGCTGCTGGGCAAAGTTTCAGGCTGGCTGGGGCTAACTGTATTCGGAATTGGCGCAATTCTTACCGGATTGGTGGTTGTCTACGGATATACCGCATGGCGGGACGATGCTTTATATGTCACCGATCAGCGTGTGCTGCGCGTTCGCAACCTGATTGTCACTTTTCAGCGTAGAATCAGCGAAATACCGTTAACACGTATTACCGGCGTAACGTGGTCCATTCCCAATCTGGACGTAATGGCGCGCGTGTTCGATTATGGTTCGGTGATTGTGCAGTCCAGTAGTGAAACCTCTAACGTAAGCGTTGATTTTGTGGTCAATCCGGAGAGCGTGAACCAGACCATTTTTAGTTTGCGCGATCGTTATACGCGAAAAAATACTGAGGCGAGCGATGATGCGATTCGTGCGGATGTTGTGCGCGCGCTGGGTTTAGATGGCGCTGATGCGAACCCGCAGGCTGCCGCCTCAGCCCCGGATCGGAATAACGAGATCTCGCTTCCCCCGCAAGGGCCCGTATTTGCCCGCACGCGCTTGATGAGCAAAAATGGCGAAGTGGTTCACCGGCGGCACTGGTCGGTATGGCTGTCGCATGTGGCGCTGCCTTCGGTGATAGTGGGCGTTGCGCTGCTCATTGGGACAATCGTGGTGGGCGCGGGTGGCCGCACTGAACTGCCTATCCTCGCGTTAGGGACGTTCATTGGGGTCATCGCCGGTGCGATCTGGTTTTACCTCGCGGATTGGGACTGGCGCAACGATATGTTGATTCTGGGTAAGGAAACCATCACCCTGATTCACCGCCGCCCGATGTGGCTGCAAAATGAGGTGAGCCGCGTGCGTATCATCCAGATTGATAACGTCGTTTCAGATATCCATGGCCTTGTGAATACACTTTTAGATCGCGGCAGTATCCGTATTTCGCTGGTCGGTTCTGATCAAAATCTGCTCTTCACGAAGGTGGCTAACCCTAATGATATTCAGATGGAAATTTCGCGGCGGCTAAGCCTCATCAAGCGCGATTCTGAGCAGGGTTCAATGGATCGGCAGGAAGAAGCCGCGCTGAAATATTTACAGGCGTTTTACCAGCTTACACAGGGCGGGCAGCAAACCGTTGCTATGCCACCAGTGGCCTTCGCCCCGCAAACCACGCAGCCGCATACGCCAGGGGCAACTGTGCCCAATGCACCCCCCGGAGTTACCTTCACGCCCGGCACTGCGCCGCGCTGGTCGGGCATGCCCACTCAGCCCGTGCCTCCCGCGCAGCCAACGCAGCCCAACCAACCGCCGCCGCCCAATGGTGACAATCGCCCGCCGCGCGTACCGAGATAGAACGGCCCGTGTTTATGAGCAAATGGTAATCGTTGTGAAAGCGTGATTGACGTGCTATATGCGGGGATTTATGCTTAACCAGTAGGTTGACTAGGATGCACTTAACATCTATTCAGGAGAAAACACATGAAGTTGAAATGGTTGATTTTGTTTGTAGCGCTGTTTATGTTCTCGTCAGTAGGGATGCTTATGGCACAGGATTCTGCCCCTTCGCTGGTCGGGACAACCTGGCAGTGGGAATCCTTCGCCAGCGGCGCGGAAGCGTTTGATGTCACCAACCCGGAAAATTACACCGTCACCTTCAACGAAGATGGCTCGGTGAACATTCAGGCCGACTGTAATTCGGTGTTCGGTCAATATACCTCTGAAGCTGAAGGCAGCGTCGCAATCATGATGGGACCCTCCACGTTGATGGCCTGTCCAGAAGGCTCGCACGATCAGGTCTTCACCATCGCGCTGTCGCAGATCACCATGTATTCCTTCATGGAAGATGGCCGCCTGCTGTTGGAAGTGCCGATGGACAGTGGCAGCCTTGTGTTCAGCGAGCAGGTGGCTGAAGCCCCATCGCTGGTGGGCACAACTTGGCAGTGGGAATCTTTCGCCAGCGGCGCAGAAGCCTTTGATATTGAAGACCCCCAGAATTACACCATCACCTTCAGCGAAGATGGTTCGCTGTTTGGCCGCGCAGATTGCAATAACATCATCATGCAATATGTCGCCAACGACGACGGCACCATTTCCATTATGCCCGGCATCAGCACGCTGGCCGCCTGCCCTGAAGGCTCGCTGGATCAACAATTCACCGCCGCGCTGATCAATGTCGCGGTATTCTCCTTCACTGAAGATGGCGGCTTGCTGCTGGAAGCCCAGGCGAGCAGCGGCAGCTTGCTGCTCAGCGCGCAGCCGCAGGTGACCGGCACCATGAGCTATATGCAGCGCATCGCCCTGCCGGAAGATGCCTTCATCCGCGTTCAGATTGAAGATGTTTCGCGAATGGATATGCCCAGCGTGGTTATTGGCGAGCAGATCATTATGCCTGCTGGCGCGCAGGTGCCGATTCCGTTTGCCGTTTCCTTCTCGCCCAACGTCATTCAAGAATCCAACCGCTACAGCCTGTCGGTACGCATCACCGATGCAAATGGACGGCTGTTATGGATCACCGATAGCAGCAATCCGGTCATCACCGGTGGCAATCCCACCAGCGATATCGAAGTGAATCTGGTGCAGGTCAGTTCCTAGCCGTTTTCTCCAAATTATAAAAAGCCTCCTTCTCAATCTAATTGGGCGGGAGGTTTTTTTTGTTATCATATCCTGCATATTGGTTAGGGACAGTCTTTTCGGTACTCGCCTGCTGTGCTTAGCCGCCACCTCGGCGTTTAACGGGACAAGAGGCGCTATTTTAGCCGGATGCTTCAGCTTAAAATGACGCTTTGTAACACGGGAGATTGAAATTTATGCCTAAGGTTACGTTTATCGGTGCGGGAAGCACGGTGTTCGCCAAAAGCCTCATGGGGGACATCCTCAGCTTCCCGGAGCTTGCCAGCAGCACTATCACCCTCTATGACATTGATCCCGAACGCCTGCGCACCTCAGAAGTCGTTGCTCATCGTGTGGCCGGGGCGCTAGGCGCATCTCCAACGATTGAAGCCACGCTGGATCGCCGGGCGGCGCTGGATGGCGCAGATTATGCCATCAGCATGATTCAGGTAGGCGGCTATAAGCCCGGCACCGTCATAGATTTTGAAATTCCAAAGAAGTACGGCCTGCGCCAGACCATTGCCGATACTTTAGGCATTGGCGGGGTGATGCGCGGCCTGCGCACGATTCCGGTGATGCTGGAATTATGCCGCGATATGGAGGCGCTATGCCCGAATGTTACCTTTTTGCAGTATGTGAACCCGATGGCGATGAACTGTTGGGCAATCAGCCGTGCTAGCACCATAAAGACAGTAGGGTTATGCCACAGCGTGCAGGGAACCGCCAAACAGATTGCGCGCGACATTGGCATTCCGATAGATGAGATCAATTATCGCTGCGCGGGCATCAATCACATGGCCTTCTATCTGGAATTTGAGCGTGACGGCCAGGACCTGTACCCGCTCATCCATAAGGTCTATGAAGAAGGCCGCGTGCCGGATTGGAACCGCGTGCGTTATGAGGTGTTTCGTCATTTAGGCTATTTCGTCACTGAATCTAGCGAACATTTCAGCGAATATGTGCCGTGGTTCATCAAGCGAGATCGCCCCGAATTGATCGAGCAGTTCAATATCCCTCTGGATGAATATATTCGCCGCTGTGAGGTGCAGATTGCTGATTGGGAGAAGCAGCGCGCGGCGCTGGAAGCTGGCGAAGGCATTGACGTTCATCGCAGTCATGAATACGGCTCGCTGATTATTCACAGTCAGGAAACCGGCACGCCGCGCGTGATTTACGGCAACGTCGCTAATCATGGCCTGATTGACAACTTGCCGGAGGGCTGCTGTGTCGAAGTTCCCTGCTTGGTGGATAAAAACGGTATTCAGCCGACCAGCATCGGGATGCTGCCTCCGCAGCTTGCCGCCCTGATGCAGACCAACATCAATGTGCAGTCGCTCACGGTGGAGGCCGCACTTACTGGCAAACGCGAACATATTTATCATGCCGCTATGCTCGATCCGCATACCGCCGCCGAACTCAGCCTCGACCAGATCCATTCGCTGGTAGACGATCTAATCGCAGCGCATGGCGATTGGCTGCCGCAGTATCAATAAGCGTGAGCGGGGTGAGGGTGGTTTCCAGCCTACGGCGTGCGCGGCGTGCGTTGTCCGCTGTAGGCAACCTCGCATGTTCACCCCTATAAAAGGCTCACATCCTTACGCATGTTCTTCCGGCTCGGTGTGGATAATCACCCGCTGAAGCTCCGGAATAGCTTCGCGCAGCGTGCGTTCGGCATTGTCAGCCAGCATGTGCGCGTCCTCCAGCGAAATATCCGGCGGCAGCGCGGCATGGGCGGCGAACGCACAGCCCCCGGCCATCGGCATCACCTGCTCATGATGCCAGCCTACATCAGGGTAATGCTGTTTGAGCAGCGCCGCCGCCATCGCTTTGATCCGCGCCGCGGCTGTAGGGCTGTGCGCTGGCGCTGGTGATTCAGCTTCAACTGGTTCAATGTGGGTGATAACTTCGCCTACTTCCGGTAGTTCGCGGCGCAGCTCATCCTCTAACAGCGTCACCTGATCATGCGCTTCAGCCAGCGTCTTATTGCCCGGCACCTCTACATGCAGTTCCAGCACTTTCTTACGACCGGTATCGGCCAGCCTTACGGAATGGGTAGACATGCCCAGCGCGTCAGCCTGCGCCCGCACAGCCAGCGCATAATCTGGCTCTGCCCCTCGCAGCGGTTCGAATCCAACGTTCACTTCGCGCACGCCCGGATAGCGCTCACAAACCTGACGGCGCACCGCTTCGGCAATAGCTGCGGCATGATCGGCGGTGGTTTCTGGCGGTAACTCGATCTCAATATCTACGAAAATTTCGTCAGATGGCCCACGAGAACGCGCGCGGATCACGCGTTTCACCGAAGGCACTCCTGCGGCAACGGCGATGATCGCCTTTGAATCGAGCGGTGCACGATCTGTGAGCACATCCCCGGTTGAACGCAGAATCTGAAATGCTGCCCGCGCGATCAGCGCCACAATCAGCAGCGCCACCGCTGGATCCGCCCATTTAATCCCCAACGCCGTCAGGATCATGCTCGCCAGCACCGAAAGCGTGACGAAAACATCGGCGGTGGTATTGGCGGCGTCGGCCAGCAAAATTTCTGAGTTTAAGCGCTTTCCTTCTCTGCGCTCGTAGATCGCCACGAACAGATTAACCGGCAGCGTCAGCCCGATCACCAGAAACGCCAGCAGCGAGGTGTCCACTTCTGCCCCGCTGGTCAGCCGTTCAATCGCGCTGCGCACAATTTCATAGGCGGTCAGCAGCAGCAGCACCCCGATGCTGAGCGCGCCAATCGTCTCGATCCGGCGGTGTCCGTAAGGGTGGGTGGCATCCGGCGGCCTTGTAGCGATGCGGCTGGTGATCAGGGCGATCACGTTGCCCGCGCCATCCATCAGCGAATGGAAGCCATCGGCGGTGATTGCCAGCGCGCCGGTCAGCAGGCCAACGGCGATCTTGGCCGCCGCAACCAGCACGTTCAGCGCCAGCGTGATCCACAAGACCCGCCGCACTTCTGCCGCCTGTTTGATTGCCGGTAAATGACTATCCATGACGCGCTCGTGAGTGTTCTTAACCTGAAATTTAGATTTAGACCCTCACCCGCTGCGCTTAACTTCCCTCGTCTTGAGGGAGAAAGGGTGGGGATAAGGGATTTTTACTGTGTTTACTCAGCCTCATCTTATCCTATGGCGACTCTATCGCTTTCGACAATCTATATTCTTAAATTTCGGTCAGCCGAAAACGTGTTATCATACAGCCTATGAATGAAGATTGCGCCGCTCTAGATACCATTGATCTACTTCGGGAAGCTGCACCCCGTTTTCACGAACACAGCGTAAAAGCAGCTTATGATGGGGTGATGCATACGCTGGAAGCCTATGGCGATGGCGCTCTGTACGAAGATGAGCCGCTCAGCGAAACTCAGCTGGCGCTGTTAGCCAGTGTGCTGCCGGAACTGTTTCCCGGCGATATGCCCACTGATCTTTACCGGGCATATCGCGCCTTATCCCGTGCGCTGCGCCCCTTAAAGCCAGTGTGGTCGCGCCCCGCTGAGCCAGCTTATACGCATCCTTCCAGCGAGATCACCAATATCAATGTGGGCGACATCAATCACGCCACGGTCAGCATCATCGGCAGCCAGCGCACCACCTACATGAACCCTCACGCCAGCTATGGCGAAGATAATCCGTTTGAAGAAGCGCCGGAAACTGACCCTGAGCTAAAAAGACACGCCCGCATCCAATATGATGTTTTCATGAGCTATGCCCATCGTGACGGCTCAACCATGCGCCGGATTGTCGCGAAATTATGCGATGCTGGCTTGCAGGTATGGACTGACGAGTCGCTGGAACCCGGCACACCCTCATGGGTGAAAGCGATTGAGGATGCTATTCAATCGTCAGTCGTGGTCGTCGTCGCCCTCACGCCTAATGCCATGAACTCTAATTTTGCCAACAAGGAAATTCTGACGGCGCAGGATTTTGGTACGCCGATTGTGCCGCTGGTCTGCAAGGGCGATGAGCGCTATGTCATACCGCTCACGCTGCGCGGCGTGCAGTGGCTGGACTGTCGCACTGAAGGCGAGTTTCGCAAAAGCATGATCCGCCTGATTGCTCATGTGCATAATCTAAAAAAAGAAATCTAAGCACCTATCTGTGTATTCGGATGTCACCCCTCTAGCGCTGCCGCTATCGCCTGCGCGTTGTGTCGCATCAAATCTAAATAGGTCGGTGCGTCGCCCTCCGCATCGCTCAATGATTCGCTGTACAGATTGGTGATCACCTGTACCCCTGCTTCCTGAGCAACGGTTTCGGCAAGCTGCGGGTTGGCGCTCACCTCTGCGAAAATGGCCGGCACGCCTGCTTCGCGAATCAGCGCAATCAGCGCCGCCATACTGCGCGGGTCAGGCTCGCCGCCGGTAGACACGCCCGGAAGCACGGTTCCCGCCACCTCAAAGCCGTAACGATCTGCAAAATAGTTCAAAAATTCGTGATTCGTGATCAGAATCCGCCGCGCCGCTGGAATCTGCTCGATCATCTCTGTAATTTCAGCATCCAGCGCTTCCAGTTCAATGATATAGGCATCACCGTTGGCGCGATATACGCGTGCATTGGCCGGGTCAGCCGCGCTGAAAGCTTCCACTATATTGTTCACCCAGCCGATCACATAGGCCGGATCCATCCACGTATGCGGATCACAGTTGCCCTGTGCTTCACATGCCAGCTTATGGTCTGAAATGGCTGCTTCCGGAGCGTGTATGTCCCGCCCCAATGCGCGTAGTTCTAGCCCGCTGTTCATGACTGCAACCGGGATATTTTCCCCTACATTCTCGATAAGGCTTGTTAAAAAGCTTTCGTAGCCTGCGCCCACCGCTAGAATCAGATCGACTCCAGAGATGCGCCGCGCATCGTTAATCGTCGGCTCATAAGCGTGAATGTCGGTATTCGGCGGCAGCAGCGATTGTACTGTGAACAGATCGCCTGCCACGTTCTGCGCCACATCTGCCACAATCGTAGTTGTCGCTAGCACATTTAGAGGCACGTTCTGCCCGCTAGACACTCTCGCGCTTACGATCAAAATGGTTAAGAGTGTCGCCAATATAAACTTCACTTCCCGCATGTTCCCTCATATTCTAATGTTATGATACGCTGTCTTATATGATACTGCGTATCAATTATAACAGCAAGGCAACTTTAGAGATGTCAAGTAATTTGTTTTCGAGGTTATCGGGCTAGCAGCCCTTCCAGATGTGCTTTCACGCCCGGCCATTCGTCCGCCAAGATCCGATACCATGCCGTATCCCGCCGCCGGCCTTTCACGATCATATGCGCGTCCTGAATCCCCTCAAACTGAAAGCCCATTCGCAGCGCCGAGCGCCGTGATCGCTCATTCAGCGCGTTGCATTTCCATTCCAGCCGTAGATAGCCGAGATCAAAAGCATGGCGCAGCATCAGGTAGGTCGCCTCTAAGTTGGCGTGGGTGCGCTGGGCAATCGGGCTGTACCAGATGCTGCCCAGTTCAATTTTTAAGTCTTTTGGAAAATTGTTGATGTAGTTAGCGACGCCAACCGGTGTACTGCTAGCGGCATCAAAGACGGTGAAGGGTAAGCCGTTGGCCGCCTGAACCTGCGCTTGAAGATGCTCGCGCAATTCATCTGCTGAACTGAACGGCCCGGCGAACATCCAACGCCAGACCACCGCGTCGGCATCGTAGGTTGGAACCGGGCGCCCGCCTAGCGTGATCGCGTCTCCGCTGGAATGCTGAAACAGGGCTTCACCATCGCGATCCAGATCCAACGGCTCCAGTCGGACGAATTTCCCCTCCAGCACAATTGGCGCCGGCTTGACTGGCAGCGCGGCGCGGCGGGCAAGGATGTCATCAGGATATTGAGCAAGCAGTTCAGGCATGGTAGACCTCAGAAGTTATGACGGAGAGGTTTACCCCTCATTCCTAACCCTCAGTTAGTGCATTGGTGAGGAGGTGGAGGGGAGGGGACGTTTTCCACCCCCTAAAACAAAAACGGAGCTAGATCATGATAATCTAACCCCGTTTGATAAAGCTGTGAAATACGGCTTAGTTGCTGCTGGCAGCGGCGGAAAGATCGAGCCTTATGCTCGGCCCCATCGAGGTGGTAATCGTCGCTTTCTTGATGTAAATGCCCTTAATCGCCGACGGTTTCTGGCGGTTCACGGCATCAATGATCGCCTGCGCATTTTCGAGGATACCCTCGGCGCTGAAGCTGGCTTTGCCCGCCGGAATGTGCAGATTGCCGCTCTTATCGTTGCGGAATTCCACACGACCAGCCTTCAATTCCTGCACTGCG
>JACSRP010000153.1 GCA_014879665.1 Anaerolineae bacterium
ATAAATAATGTTCAAATTTGCCATCTTAGATCCACCCGGCCCTTAGGGCTTGGAGTCGCTCTTTTCTTTGGTCTTTTTACTCTTTGCCGGTTTCGCAGTTTCAGACTCTACTGCTTCTGCGCGCCACTGCTCTAGCAGCGGCGGCATTTTCTCCATGTCGAGATTTTCGACAAAGTGGAAATTACACTGCATCATCGGGGCTTTATCGCAGGCCGCCAAACACATCACATGTTCAACTGTAAAGAGGCCGTCTTCAGTAGTGCCGCCGTCACCTACGCCTAGCTCCTCTTTCAGATCGGCATAAAATTTATCCGCTCCGCGCAGCGCACAGGCAAGATCGGTACACACCTGCAACCAGTATTTGCCTTTTGGTTGTTCGGAATACATGGTATAGAAACCGGCTACCGAACGCACCTGCGTAGGGTCCATACCGCAAAGGGCAGCAACTTCGGCGACGCCCTCATCAGTGATATGGCCGTATTCTTCCTGCGCCATAAACAACAGCGGCATTACTGCCGAGCGTTTGGTCGGATATTTCGAGAAAATATATTCGATTTTTGAGGCGTACTTTTCTGCAAGCATCGAACACCCTTAGTGATGAGTGATGGGCGATGAGTGATGAGCGCAAATACGCCCCTTACTCATTACTCATTACTCGAAACTCATAACTTACCTATCGCTATCGCCAAGCACGCAGTCAATGCTACCAACGATGCCAACCAGATCAGCCAGCATGTGGCCGGAGGTTAATTTACCCAACGCGCTAATGTGAATAAAAGAAGGCGTTTTGAAATGCACGCGGCGGGGCTTATTGCCGCCAGTGCCATGCAAGTAACAGCCAATTTCACCACGCGGGCTTTCAATAGCGACATAAACTTCTTCATCCGGCACGGAAAAACCTTCAGTCCACAACTTAAAGTGATGGATCACGGCTTCCATGCTGCGGCCAAGTTCAGCGCGCGGCGGAGGCACAAATTTACGATTATCAGATCGGAAATGGCCGGAAGTTGAAGCCAGTTTTTTGATACCCTGATGGATGATCTTCACGCTTTCGCGCATTTCTTGTACGCGGATGATATAGCGGTCATATACATCCCCGTGTTCGCCCAACGGCACGTTAAACTCATAATTTTCGTAGCCGCTGTAAGGCATGGCTTTGCGAATATCATAGTTCACGCCGCTGCCGCGCAGGCAGGGGCCGGAAAGCGCCAGCGCAATCGCTTCTTCAGGCTCGACCACGCCGATGCCCTGTGTGCGGTCAATCCAGATCGGGTTGTCCGTCAGCAGCTTTTCGTAATCATCTATGCGCCCCGGGAAATAGCCGAGGAATTTTTCAAGCGCGGGCAGAAAATCTTCAGTGAGATCACGCCAGACACCGCCGGGGCGAATGTAGCTGGTCATCATCCGCTGCCCGCCGAGCTTCTCGAACAGGTCGAGGATGTATTCACGTTCGCGGAAGCAGTACAGGAACACGCTCATCGCGCCAAGATCCATCGCGTGTGTGCCTAACCACACCAAATGGCTGTTCAAGCGCGTCAATTCAAGGCAGATGACGCGGATTACCTGTGCCCGTTCAGGCACATCCAGCCCGGTCAGTTTTTCGACAGCCATTGAAAAGACCATGTTGTTGCTCATCGGCGCAAGATAATCCATGCGGTCGGTCAAAGTGACCGCCTTCTCATAGGTCTTGCTTTCGATGTTCTTTTCGATGCCGGTATGCAGGAAGCCGATGTCTGGCAGGCAGGAGATGATTTCCTCACCATCTAGCTCTAGCAGCAGGCGAAGTACGCCATGCGTGCTAGGATGATGCGGCCCCAGATTGAGGAGCATGGTTTCGCCAGTGATCGCGCGATCACTGACCAGCCCACGCAAATCTTCAAGACTGCCTTCCCAAGTTTGCGCCTGTCCAAGCGCATTCTCGGTCCCTGTGGGAATTTCGAGCGCCGCCGGGCGCTTAGATGTCGTCGCCATATGGTTCTCCGCACCTATTCTTTCACGTACGGCTTATGCTTATTGATTTCGTCAGCATTGAACGAGAACATGACGGTTTCATAACCGAGCGGGTAATCACGTCGCTGCGGATGACCTTCCCAATCTGCCGGCATCAGCACGCGCCGCAGATTCGGATGCCCATCAAAGTGGATACCCATCATGTCGAAAATTTCACGTTCAAGCCAATTTGCGCCTTCCCAAAGCGTGGTCAGTGTTGGGATAGCGACATCTTCATCTACAAAGGTTTTGACGCGAATACGGCGGTTGTACAGCAGCGAATATAGGTGATAAGACACGCCAAAGCGCGCCGGACGATCACCATAATCGCCATACCCCTTCACAGAATCGAAATAATCAACGGCGCTGATATCTGAGAGGTAGTTATAGATCAAGCCGCGCGTATCCCGAAGGAAATGGATGGCGCGTTCAACATCCGCCGGATCAATAATCAGGGTTAACTCGCCGCGAAATTCGTGGGTACCCTTCAAAACTCCGGGCAGATGTTCTTCGAATGCCGCTGCGGGAGCAAGTGCATCTGGAATATGCATAATTTACCTCGCGCCCTCGACAACCCATTCCTTCAGGCGCTCACCCTTAACCAATTCGTGTAAGGTCAAAATGCCCTGAATCAACTGTTCCGGACGCGGCGGGCAGCCAGCCACGTATACGTCCACAGGGATAATTTCGTCTACCCCCTGCACGATAGCGTAGTTGTTATATACGCCGCCGCAGGATGCACAGTCCCCCATTGCAATCACGTAGCGCGGGGCTGCCATTTGATCGTAAAGCTGGCGAATAACGGGCGACATTTTACGGCTGACCCGGCCCGCAACGATGATCAAATCGCTCTGGCGGGGGCTGGCGCGGTTCAATTCCATGCCGAAGCGCGATAGGTCATAATCGCCGGCCTGCGTGCTCATCATTTCAATGGCGCAGCAGGCTAAACCGAACAGGAGAGGCCACATGGCGCCAGTACGCGCCCAGTTTACTGCTGTATCAAGCGTGGTGGTGACCACGCCAAGATCGCCGAGTTTGGATGAAATCACTCCCATTCCAGCGCCCCTATTCTCCATTCATAGATCAGGCCGATGGTTAGCACGGTGATAAAAATACCCATCGTGACCAACGCATACAAGCCAATTTCGCGGTAAACCACTGCCCAAGGCAGGAAGAATACTACTTCAATGTCAAACAAAATAAACAGGATGGCGACAAGGAAGAACCGGATGGAATAGCGCCGGGTGGCCGAACCAATCGGCTTCATGCCGCTTTCGTAGGGCGCAACCTTACGCGATGTTGGTTTCCAAGGGCCGAACAAACGCGAAATGATGGTGATGATAAAAGCGACTACTGTCGCGATGATGAGCAGTACGGCTATTGGCGCAAATTCGTTGAGCGCATCCATTGGACGAACCTAAACCAGAGGCGATTGTTCAATTTGGATCAATCTAATGAAAGGTAGTATATCGTACAGGGTGAGGGGTGTCAACTTAGCTCGTGACTAAGGTTTACACTATTTTCACCCATGTTATTTTTGCCTGAGAATTGGCCTTCTGTTCTAAAAAGCAACAAAAGCGGCGTGCTGATGTCGTCTTTGCCGGGGTTAGCCCATTTTCAAGGCGGCCTTATGCCGTGGTATTCGCCTCGGCCAGCGCGGCGCTCTGATTCAGCAGCGCGGAACGCCCACGCAGCAGCACCAGGCATCCGGCAGCAATGGCAACCGCAGCCGCGACAATTTGCACCCGTGCCGGCAGGTAACGCACCCGTTCAACAACCGTGTATTCCTGCCCCATTAAGTCATGGCGCAGGCGCGCGGTGTACCGCTTGGACGGGCGAACCGCAACATAGGATGCGCTTAGCAGACGGATAATTGGCAGAAATTGCGCTATTTCGCGCAGGCTTTGGGCGGAAAAGACGCTTGAAAGCGCGCTGCCCAGAATCACAGCGTCTGTCACATCTGTCAATATTGTTTCGAGATCGGTGTCGGGGGCATAGCTCATGACAATTCCTGGCCTCGTTCTGAATGATGACGATTTTCGCCGTTATGCTCGCTTTCAAGCGTCTCGCGCAGTGCCAGCAGCGTGCGATGATATAACGATTTAACCGCGCCTTCGGTGCGATCCATGATCACCCCGATATCGGCGTTCGACAACTGATCCACGAACTTCAAGCTAAGCAGCAGCTGGCGATCTTCCGGCAGCTTACGCACAGCAACCATCAACGACTCGCGTTCTTCCTTATCCAGCGCCTCGTATTCCGGCGCGTCCAGTTCCAGCGTTCCGGCAATATAATCATCCAGCGGGATGATCTTGCGGCGACTGCGATCCCGGTGCCAGTTGGCGACCAGATTGTGCGCAATGCGATACAACCACGCCTGAAACGGGACACCGCGATCGGTATAAGAAGCGATATGCCCCATCGCCCGGAAAAATACGCGCGCCGTTAGATCTTCGGCGTCGTGGCTGTTACCCGTCCGATAGTAAATATAGTTGTAGATCTTCTCGACATAGCGCTCGTACAGCTCGCCAAAAGCGTCTTTATCACCGGTCTTGCTCAAATCAACCAGTTCAATATCTTCAAGCCGCTTATAGGCAGGACGCTTGTTTCGTGTTCCAAACCGCTTACGCAGGTTCATCATGTTTATAACAACCCTGTCTCGCCCGAAAGGTTGCGGGTTATAATGCGTACCGCTTGAGCATATCCCCCGATTCCGGTTACGCAAATGGGCAGATTCATGACACAACCATTGAATTTCCAAGAAATCATCATGAAACTGCACACCTTCTGGCAGAGTCAGAATTGTGTGCTGTGGCAGCCATATAACATTCAGGTTGGCGCTGGAACCGGCAACCCGGCCACCCTTTTGAAGGTGCTTGGCCCGGAGCCGTGGCGCGTGGCTTATGTTGAGCCGAGCGTTCGCCCTGACGATGGGCGTTATGGCGATAACCCGAACCGCATGCAGTATTACTACCAGTATCAGGTCATTCTGAAGCCGGATCCAGGCAACCCGCAGGAATTGTATTTGCAATCGCTGGCGGCGCTGGGCATTAGCGCCCGTGAACACGACATCCGTTTCGTGGAAGATAACTGGGAAAGCCCTGCTCTGGGTGCATGGGGGCTTGGCTGGGAAGTATGGCTGGACGGGCAGGAAATTACCCAGTTCACCTATTTTCAGCAGGCGGGCGGCATTGAACTCAACCCCGTTTCTGTAGAAATTACTTACGGTCTGGAACGCATTGCCATCCCGCTGCAAAACAAAGATGCGGCGTGGGATATTCGCTGGATGGGCGACGATGAGACTGACCTGCTCTATCAGGATATCTTCCTGCAAAGCGAGATCGAACACTGCAAGTATTACTTTGAGGTTGCCGATGTTGAGGGGCTGAAACAGGTTTTCAACGTCTACGAATCGGAAAGCAAGCGGGCGCTGGCGGCGGGATTGGTGATTCCGTCTTATGACTATGTGCTGAAGTGCAGCCATTTGTTCAACGTGCTGGACGCGCGCGGCGCGATTGGCGTGACCGAGCGCGCTTATTTCTTCCGGCGGATGCGCGACATGACCCGCAGCGCAGCCAAAGCCTATGCCGAACAACGGCAGACTCTGGAATATCCACTGGACAAGCTGGATAAGCTGTGGGCGCCAACCACCGCTGTGGCTGTTCCAGAAATTGCAGAACTCGCGCAAACCCCCGCTGATTTTCTACTAGAAATTGGCGTTGAAGAGCTTCCCGCGAGCGACGTAGATAAAGCCCTGACGCAGTTACAGACCGCCGCGCCGAAACTATTTGAGCTGCTGCGACTCACTCATGACGGCGTGAAGGTTTACGCCACCCCGCGGCGGCTGGTCGTTCACGCAGTAAACGCAGCGCCCCGGCAGCCGGATCGTGAAATTGCGGCTAAAGGCCCGTCAGCTGATCGCGCTTTTGACGCCAGCGGCGCGCCCACAAAAGCGGCTGAAGGCTTCGCACGCAGCAGAGGCATCGCCGTTTCCGATCTCAAGGTCGAAGAAATTGATGGCGCGCAGTACGTGGTGGCGCATATTCAGGAAAAAGGCCGCCCTGCGCTGGAGATACTGGCCGAAGCCCTGCCCGGCCTGATCGCCGGGATCAAGTTTGGCAAGACCATGCGCTGGAACAGCAGCGGCGTCGCCTTCTCCCGCCCGATCCGCTGGTTGGTGGCGCTGTTGGGTGAAAATGTAGTGCCATTTAGCTATGCCGACACTGAAAGCGGGCGCAATACGCGCGGGCTGCGGCCGTATGGATCGCTGGAACAGAGCGCGGGATCACCGGCAATATATTTCGATCTGATACAGAATCAGGGCATTATGCTGGAAAGCGACGCACGCCGCGCCGCTGTTCAGACGCAAGTTGCGGCGCTGGCAAAGACGATTGGCGGCCAGGCGCTTGAAGATGCCGGACTGCTAGATGAAGTGACCCATCTGGTGGAAAGTCCGACTGCTTTGCTCGGCAGTTTTGACCCCAAGTATCTGAATCTGCCGCGTGAAGTGTTGATCACGGTGATGCGTGACAAGCAGCGTTATTTCGCCGTCGAGAATGCATCTGGCGAACTACTGCCCTACTTCATTGCGGTTCGCAACGGCGACGCTTTGCATCTGGATATGGTGACGCACGGCAATGAACAGGTGCTGCGCGCGCGCTTCAGCGATGCTGAATACTTCTTCTCGCAAGACAACAAAAAGAAGCTGGCGGATTTCCTACCGCGCCTCTCTACCCTCACATTTCACGAAAAACTTGGCTCGATGCTGGATAAGAACGAGCGCGTCGCCAAGATGGTGCCGCAGCTTGGCGCACTGCTGCCTGATGCTACCGTGAAAGACATCGCCACTGCCGAGAATGCCTCGCGTATTCTGAAGGCCGATCTTGCGACGCAAATGGTGGTCGAAATGACCTCGTTACAGGGCACGATGGGGCGGGAATATGCGCTTCTCAGCGGCGAATCGAAGGATGTTGCCCATGCGATTTATGAACACTGGCTGCCGCGTAACGCTGAAGACGCGCTGCCGGAAAGCGCCGCCGGGACCATTCTGGCGCTGGCAGACCGTTTGGACAGCCTGACCGGATTATTCGCCGCGGGTGTTGTGCCGCAATCTACCGCCGATCCGTATGGTTTACGCCGCGCCGCGTTAGGGATTGTCTTAATCACGGTGAATAAGGTGCTGGATATTGATCTGCATCAGGCGGTTGAGATTGCCGCGGATGCACAGGCAATTGATGTTTCGCCAGAAGTGCGCGCGCAGGTGGTGGAATTTATCGGCGGCAGACTGCGCTCATGGCTGGATGATCAGGGCTGGCGGCCAGATGTGCTGGCGGCGGTGCTGGCAGAACAGCGCTTCAACCCGATGCGCGCATCTGCGGGTATCCGTGAACTGAGCGTGTGGGTGGATAAGCCAGATTGGACGCTAATTCTGGATGGATTCGCCCGCTGTGTACGCATCACCCGCACTGAAAAAGAAACCTATACGGTTGTGCCGGAACGTCTGGAAGAAGAAGTAGAGCGCGAATTATTTGCGGCCTACCAGACAGCGCTTAAGGCACAGGGGAATGATGATGGCGTGGATACATTCCTGAATGCTTTCACGCCAATGCTGCCCGCCGTGACCCGTTTTTTCAATGAAGTGCTGGTCAATGCTGAAGATCCGGCGCTGCGGCAGAATCGCATCGCGCTGCTACAGGCGATCAGCGCGATGCAAAAGGGGCGCGCAGATTTGAGTCTATTAAGCGGGTTTTAGGGGGCAGCAGTCCTCACCCGCCGCGTTGGAGCTAGGGGCAAATGTCCGTATTGCCCCACGGCGTGGCGCGGCGGGTGAAAGTTATCGAAACTGTCTATCTGAAAATTCGGGTTATGTATCCAGTACGCGGCGGGAGTAAAAATTCGTTATGCGTATCTTCGAGGTCAACGAACACGGGTTGGAAGAAATTGAAAAGGTCTCTATTGCGGAGCGGCTGAACAGCGACTCGCTCAGCCCGATCTGGGTAGATTTGATCGGCCCCTCCCCCGATGACATCCAGTTAATGCGCGATGTTTTTAAGTTTCATATGCTGGCGATTGAAGATACGGTGAATAAACGCCAGCGCCCCAAAATTGAAGACTACGGCAGCCACTTCTTTCTGATCTTGAACCCGGCCTCCCTAAACCAGCAGGAACTGGACATTCGCGAGTTGGATATCTTCATCGGCCACAATTTCATCGTCACGGTGCATCAAAAGGATGAGCCGGTTATTGACAAAACGCTGGCCGCTGTCCGCAATCGCTTACAATCTGGCAAACGACTAAGTCCGGGTGTGATTTTATATACGCTTGTCGATCTGGTAGTGGATTTGTATTTCCCAATTCTGGACGCGCTGGAAAACGAGATTGACGATATTGGCGATGAAGTGGTGAAAGTGCCGGGGCAGATTTATCTGCGCCGCCTGCTAGAGATCAAACGTTCACTGGCAGAAATGTGGCGCATCACCACCCAACAGCGCGAGGCGATTAATCTGCTTTCGCGGGAAGATCAGGATTTGGTACGCGACGACAGCCTACGTTACTTTTTGCGTGACGTGACCGATCACATCATTCGTTTAAGCGACACGATCAACATTTTACGAGATACGCTGCTAAGTACGGTTGACCTGTACTTTTCATCACAGTCTAACCGTTTGAATACCGTCGTGCGGCGGCTGACGTTCATCACCATCGGTATCGGCGTGCTCACGGTAATCAGCGGCTTTTACGGCATGAACTTTATGGACACATGGCCGCCGTTCAGCGCGCCGCTTGGCGTGCCATTTGTGCTGCTAATGATGGGCATCGGCATTATGGTCGTGCTGTATTTTGCGAGGCATGCCGAGAAGTAATTCTGCTTTACGCCTCGTAATCATTGCCGAATATGCCGGGCAGCCCGCCTAAAGTATCTACAGCTCGCGTCCAACTGGTGCCTTCTTCGCCTACTGGTTGGCCGTCGCCGCGTTCGCCCGAACGCGCCATGAATAAATCAAGCTCAACCAGCAAGCGCCCCCATATCTCGCGCTGCGTCTCTAATAACTGTGCCGCGGACTGCTGTGGCATATTTTGTTCTAGCAGCCGCCGGAAATGCAGAAGGCACAACCCCTGCGAATTTTTGAAAGCCTGCAAAAAGCCAGGATCGGCCAGCCCTTCAGCGAAAGTTTCTGCAAACAGCTTTTCGGCTTCTTCTGTGACCACACAGCAGGGGCAGCGGCGTTTTGGCTTCAGGCGTTCACTAAGCTGACGACCATCGCCGCGCTTACGCAGGGAAAATCCTTTACATCCCTCCCTGGTCATTTGCATCAGTTCATCAATGGCCGCTTCGTACAGCGTGGCAATCGGCACGCTGTAGCCGCGGGTTTCGCGCAGCAGTTGGCTATGCACATTGCAGATGCCCCGGCTGGCGCGAAATTTATGCTGAGATGCCGGATCTACTGACGATTCGTAAAGCAGCCCATCCAGAAACCGTCGCACCTCAACCCGAATTAGGCGGCAAACGGGGCATCCGGGCTGCCCCATCGCCTTTACAAGCTCATACTGACTATAAACAGCCACCGCTTAGGCCGGAAGAAACTTTGAAAGCAGGTAATTGAGCTTCGCCTGCACATGATCAATGCCGCCCCCCTCATGATTATTGAACTTGTAAAGGGTAATTTCCTTCTCAGCCGGCACCTGATTGTAAGCCGCAAAGACGGTTGATGGTGGGCAGATGGTATCCATCAACCCGGCAGAATATAGGCACGAGGCCTTACAGCGCGCGGCCAGATTCACGCCGTCAAAATAGCTCAACGTATCAAATACGCGCGTGATGTGATCGCGGTGAACCGAGAGATATTTGCTGATTTCCGGGTACGGGCCATCGGGCGCGATTTCGACTGAACGGCGAAAATGGCATAAAAATGGCACATCGGCCATACATACGCTGACTGCATCCGGTGCCAGCCCCGCCGCTGCGATACTCAAGCCGCCACCCTGACTGCCGCCAGTGACGGCAATCCGTGACGCATCTACGTGAGCGTGATCGCGCATGGTTTCCACGGCGCGAACCGCATCGGTATACACACGGCGATAGTAATAGGTTTTCGGATCGAGGATTCCCTGAGTCATGAAGCCGGGGAAAAATGGATTCGCGCCATCAGGCAGATCGGGCGTATCGCCGCTAGACCATGCGCTGCCCTGCCCGCGTGTATCCATGACCATGAAAGCGAAACCGGCGGACGGCCAGAGCAAATAACTTAGCGGCAGGTTGCGGCCACCGCCATAACCGATGAACTCAACCACAGCGGGCAGCGGGCCATCGGTGCCTGTCGGTTCCAGATACCACCCCTTGATCGGCTGGCCGCCATAACCGGAAAAAGTGACATCGTAAACGGCTACTGTTTTGAGGCCATAATTCACGCGCTCGAACGTTGGGGGCGCAGCCTTCTTGCGGGCATCGGCCAGCGTTTCCGCCCAAAAGGCATCGAAATCGGCAGGCTCTACCCGTTCAGGGCGATACTGAACCAGTTGTTCAAGGGGCAGATCGAACAGGGGCATGATGAAAATCTCCAATGCGCGAAAATGCAATCTGTGCTTTCGGGCGCACACATAAATGCGCCCCTACAATCCCGCAAACTGAGTCCTATTAGATTACAACTTCAATTCGAACGTTTCAGCTTCAATTTCATATAGGATTCTTCATCGAATCCAAGCGCGGCATAAAAAGCTTTCGCCCGATCATTGGCGCGCTGTTCGTTGATCATCAGCAAGTGTAAATTCAGGCGTTCCGCGCGGCGCATGGCTGCTTCTAGCAGCGCCGCCCCGACTCCCCGTCGCTGATAAGTGGGCAGCACCGCCATGTCATTAATCAACCCGCGGCTTTCGGTAAGCGCGCGCACAATCGTCAGCGCCACAAAGCCGATCACCAGCGGGGGCTGCTGCTTGGCGACAGCGACGAATACCTCTATCGAGTCAGTTTCACGGATGCGCTGAAACACCTCGCGCCAGCTTTCGCGTTCGAGTTCACGATTGGCCGGAATTAAAGCCAGCAGCGCCATGATCTCGTTGGCATCGCGGGATTCTGCGGGGCGGATGAAGAAATTCGGCGCTTCATCTTCAGGCGCGGCGGGGGCTTTATGCGGCGACTGCACCCGCGACAGCCATTGAGAAATCGCCTCGCGGTGGGTGCGAAACGGCAGCAGCGGCAGTTCGCCAGTTTGAAACACCTCCGCCTCAGAAGCGTCGTCGCCCGCGCGCAGCTCCCCGCCGATGGGACGTGCGCGATAAAACACCATCAAGCCGCTTAAGGGCGGGCCTTCGGGGAAAGAATTAACGCCTGCAAGCTCGATTAGTTCAACTTGTAGGCCGGTTTCTTCATGCGCTTCACGAACGGCGGCATCTTCCGCGCTCTCATCGGCCTCAATATAACCGCTGGGCAGCGCCCAACGCCCCTGATGCGGCGGGTTGGCGCGGCGAATCAAAACGATACCGCCGTTCATCTCGATCAAGATACCGACGGCAGGGACGGGATTTACATAATGCACGTAGCCGCAGTTATCACAGGCTTGACGGATGCGCCCGCCTTCTTCGCGCTCGCCCAATTCATGGCCGCATACCGGGCAGTAGGCTAACGGTTTCATTGGCCGTCTGGAATGATCAACTGCTGCCCGATTTGCAGCGCGTTAGGATTCGACAGGTTGTTGGCTTGCACGATAGCCGCCACGGTCACGCTGTAACGCTGCGCGATCACCGACAGCGTATCGCCAGATTGCACGACATGAACGGTTTGCCCGCCGGCGGTTTGCCCCGCGGTTGCTGTAGCACCTCTAAATGGCGCGACAGTGGGAATACGGGTGCCGATAGTCACGCTGTCTCCGGTTTGTGATGCGATATCATCCTCACAACCGGGCAGGCGCAGTTGATCGCCGGGATAAATGACCGGCGGATCGCCTGTAAGCTCAGGGTTTTCGGCCACAATTTCTTCGACCGTAAAGCCCTCGCGATTGGCGATAGCAAATAGGCTGTCGCCGGGTTCAACGACATACAAACATGCTTCATCAATGCCGAACATCGAAGTCGGCGTGATCAATCCAGAAGGCGTTGAGGTGCGGCCAACCAGCGGCGCGAACGCCGTTTGCGATATTTCTATTGGCGATGGCGTGTCGGGCGTGGTAAAGCCCAGTGAAACGCCGGGTGTGATGAACTGGGGCGTGAACGTCGCGACGATGGCCGGGTTGGTCACAATCACCAGCGTGACCATTTGCGAACCAGAAGGCATACTATTGCCCTCCGCCTGCCCTAAAGTGGCCGGGACTGCGGAACTGCTTAACGGATTTTCAGTTGGAGAGGGAGTATCATTAAGATCAGCCGTCGCTGTGTCACTATTTACACCCTCGCCATCAGACACACTTGATTGAGGAGTGACCGCCACCGTCAATGGCGATGTTGGCAAGATTGATTCACCCGCCGGGCGAAAACACCCTGAAAGTGTGAGTACCAGCAGCGACAGCAAAAGCAACAATCGAAACGAAGCTCGAAGAAGACCCGGCATCACAGTACCCACCTTCGTATGGTCAATGCCGCGATATTACAACACCGTGTTCGATTGCACAAAGGCACTGTGTTCGCTGAAAGCGAACGGCATTGTTCATTTTATTGTTAAGCAAGACCGGATTTTATCCGGCAAGAAGGAGTACGTGTGGAATCCGCAGCCTTTCACGTTCTGGTGGTTGATGATGATCCGGAACTGTGTGAACTTGTTCATTTGCTGCTGAACAGAATTGGCGTAAAAACAACGTCTGCTTACACCGCCACAACAGCCGCAAAAATTCTCAAGGCCGATCTCTTACCTGATTTGATGATCCTCGATCTGATGCTGCCGGATGTAGATGGTCTCGCCTTTCTGACACAACTGCGCGCGCGCACTAAGTTTGACAATCTTCCGGTGCTGGTGCTTTCGGCGACGGTTGATCCCGATTTGATCAAACAGGCGCTGGATGCAGGCGCAGATCGTTATCTAACCAAGCCATATCTCGCAAACAATCTGGTGAGTGCGGTACAGGATTTAGCCCGTTCGGGGCGGCGTATCCGTTCATAGCGGCGCCCTGAAGCTCATTTCCGATTCTTGCCCTTCCACCAGAATCAAGGCACACTGATCGGTATCGTTGGTCATGTAGGTTCGTGATGCTCACTGATCTGGAAATTACGCTCTTAAGCGTTATCGCCGCTGCGCCCAGCACTCGTACCGATGTAGAACGGCACATTGAGCAGCGTTCTCTGCGTCATTGGCTGTTGATCGGCTCATCCTCTGTACCACTGGTTTTACAAAAACTTGAAGCGTATCAGCTTATACAGCAGGATCATGCTCGCGGTGATACGGTTTACCAGATCACCGAAGGCGGGCGCGGGGTATTGCAAACCGCCATGACCGAACTGCTGCGGCAGCCAATTGGTTTAGGCGAACGATTTGAACTGGCGCTGGCTAATCTGGAGGTACTGACGCCAGCACAGGTTTATCAAGCGGTCACACAACGCAGTTTTGCGCTGCAAAGTAAGCTCAACCGGCTTCGATCCCGATTGGCGGAATGCACAAATGATACGCAGCGGCTGCTCATCGCGCATAGCATCACCCTCGCGGAAGCCGAGTTGATGTGGGTTTCAGATTTTCTAGGTCACTGGGCAAGCCGTTATCCGGCAGTCAGCCTCGAACCCGCGCCCGCAGAGAAGCAGCCAATGAACGAAGCCGCCACCAAAACGCATAAATCTACCGATGCTAAGAATCCGGGGAAGCAGCTTCAGTACATACACCTTCCGCCGGAGGAGTGAGCGCATAAACCACCCACTGCGCCGGGCGGAAATCTACTTCAACCGAAAATCCAGCATCCTCAAGCGCATTGATCCACGCCAGCGGGTTTTGATCCGCAGGCATCGGTAAGTATCGGGGTTCGCACTCAGCCAGCGCCAGCGCATCTTGAACCAGCGACTCCGGATCGGGGTAATAGACGCGCCGTTTATTTGACCATTCGCCCATGTAATACCCCAGCAGCCAGTTCATCCAATGATCGTAAACCACCGCGGCAGTATGCTGGTCGTTAAGATGCGCCGCCACCACCTCGATGCCGCTGTTATCGGGAAAGCTGGTGTTCACGTCAGCATAGCCAAATTTGAAACCGGCGGCTTCGCTTGCAGAAACCAGCATGGCTAAGACCATCACCGCTGCCGCTACCCGCGCTTCAGCTTTTGAAATCATTAGCTCCAGCCAGCCAAGCCCCCAGAGGCCGGCATAAGCAGAAAGCAGCAGCAGCGGAGGCAGCAGCGGCAGCAGATAGCGATCATAATGGGGAATTTGCAAGGCGGCCTGAACCAGCAGCATGATCAGCGTAAAAAATGCCAGACTAAGACACAAGCTAATGATCTGGTCTCGCCTGCCGCCGATGATTGGCACCACGATTGAAAAGGGAATCAGGATGATAAAAATGATGGTGGGCGCGCCAAACAACGCTGGCAGATAGGCGAGTTCACTTAACACCTGCCCCCCGAAGCTAAGTTCCTCTATTGTGCCGGGCGTATTGTGCACCAGCGCCAGCGCCCACAGCGAGTCCGGCAGCCCGCGCGCCGCGTCCCACAGCGTGATCAGACCAAACGCCACGATCACGGGCAGGCACAACGCAAGAAGTTGGCGCGCCGTGAAGCGGTTGACGGAGGCGCCGATTAGCAGCGCCAGCGGGATGAAGATCGCGCCCTGCGGCTTGGAGGCGAAAGCGAGCGCCATCCACAGGCCAGCCCATCCCCAGCGCCCGATCACAACGGCATACAGGCCGGCCATGCCGAAAGTTAGCATCGGCATATCCGTGAAGGCTGTCGCGCTGAATCCGATTGCCAGCGGCGACAGCGCCATCAAAAAGGCCGCAAACAGGCCGACAGTCGTTTTCTGAAACAGCCGCCGCGCCAGCGTACCCGCCAGCGCGATTTGCAAAATTCCAGCGATGAGCGCCGGAAGCCGCGCCGCCAGCTCGCCTTGCCGGTAAGTTTGATCCAAAACGCCAGCGGTATTGGTTTGCGCGCCAGTTAGCGCCATCGAAAAGGCCTGCAAGTAGAGGGCAAGTGGGGGTTTATCAAGTTCGGTGGGGAACATCCATTCGCCCCCCAACGCCGCATGGCGCGCTATTGACGCGAATAAGGCTTCGTCGCTGTGAAAGCGCCGGTCAACCGCGAAAGCGTGGATACGCAGCCCCGCCCCGATCAAAAGAATGACCGTCATCCACAGCAGCCAGCGGCGAAAACGCAACTCGTTTTGAGGCAAAATTCTGCTCGTTCTCACGCCAGTGCGCGTGTTTTTCCTGAAACATGGCATAATCCAGCATCATTCTACCTTGACGAAGGAATAAACAACGGTGAGTCTTGATTTTCGCAACATTCGCGGCGTAATTACAGATGTAGACGGCGTACTCTGGCGTGGCGATGAGCCGATTGCCGGCGCTGCTGAATTGATCGCCTTTTTACAAGGACGAAATATCCCCTTCGCACTGGCAACCAATAACAGCAATAAATCGCCTGAAGACTATCAATCGAAGCTGGCCGCCTTAAAACTGGGCAATCTGGAAGTGGATCAGATTGTGACCTCCGGGCGGGCGACAGCCAGTTATATCAAACAACGCTATCCAGCAGGGTCGCGGGTGCATGTGTTGGGGGGCGATGGGCTGCGCCTGCTGTTACAGCGCGCGGGAATGCAGCTCACCGATGATCTGCCGTGCGCCGTCGTTGCAGTGGGCATTGATTTCACGCTGAGCTATGAGAAAGTGAAACGGGCAAGCAGCCTGATTCGGGGCGGCGCAGACTTCATCGGCACTAACGCCGATGCCACATTCCCGATGCCAGATGGCCCGGCCCCCGGCGCAGGCAGTATTCTGGCGATGGTGGCGACAGCCGCAGGGAAAAAGCCACTTGTGATCGGCAAGCCGAATGCGGCGATGTATCAGGCGGCGTTGGAGGTGATCGGCACGACGCCGGAAGAAACCCTGATGGTCGGAGATAGAATAGACACCGATATTGCCGGCGCGCAGGCGCTAGGGCTGAAGGGTGCATTAGTGCTAACCGGGGTATCTACCCGCGAGGAAGCAGAGGCCGCCAAACCAGCCCCGGATATTGTGATCCATTCATTGAATGAATTAATCGGCCAGTGGCGGCAGGCGTAAACGTCCCATCCATGCTTCAGGCTCATCAGCCAAACATCTTGCCTGCGGCGTTATGCGCGGCACGGATTGGCACGGGTAGGCGATATTTGCCGGTGCAGGCCATGGCTATCTCAAGGCTGGAAGGCAGATCGATCAAGTTGCCGGGCGAAATGAATACCGGTTTGGTAGACGCGCGGGTTCGCAGCGCAGCGCCGATCACTTCGTCGTGATGGGTCAAAGGGGACCATGCACCGCGTTCCTGCGACGGCTCTTCAAAACGCCCGATGAGCAGCGTCTTTCCGCAGCCAATGGTTGGTTTATTCAGCCACAGGCCAAGATGCGAGGCGATGCCGATACGCCGGGGGTGCGCTCTGCCCATGCCATCGAAAATCAACACGTCCGGCTCATGCGCTAGCGCCTTAAATACAATTTCCAGCGCAGGCCCTTCGCGAAAAGAGAGTAAGCCGGGGATGTAGGGAAATGGCGTCGGGATCGTCGCCAATTGGGTTTCAATAATTTGCAGGTCAGGGAAGGTGAGCACCACTACGGCTGCTTGCGAATGCGGCACGCCAGCGGCATCCGGCTGCACACTGACATCTACGCCGGCCACTAATTTCACCGACGACAGATCCAGTGGGCGATTGTAGACAATCTGGCTCGCAAGCTGGCGCTGCAAGTCTACGGCCTGCTGCGGCGTAAGAGTCCAATC
>JACSRP010000059.1 GCA_014879665.1 Anaerolineae bacterium
TTGGCAGAGCGGCTCAATATCACGCATATCTGCACCTTCGACCGCCGCGACTTCGCCATGATCCGACCGTTGCACGCCGAGTATTTCGACCTGCTGCCGTAAGTCCGCCGTTTCCCGACACGCGAACCTATCGACTACGAAAAATCCCCGTTGCATAGGGATTTTTTCATTTCAGTAGGAGGCTCATGGCACGCGCCGAGTCTATCGGTTTATAACGCCAATATAGTCGTTCACGGTGACGAGTGAACTCTGAGATGCTTCCGCAATTTGCAAATGAGCAAAACGACGAGTTGCCTCCCCATAATACCGTCCAAAGTCTGGCCATTGTTCGTGAACGGCTCCCGTAGGAAGTTTTTCGGGGAAGTTACGAAATCGATTTAGCAGAAATTCTGAGATTTGTTGGAAACTAATCTGCACCAGCTTTGGATGTCGCCGTTCAAGTCCATCATTGAAGCGAGAGCCGATTGCAATGTACTGAATGACGTGTGTCTCGCTTTCCCATCTCAATTCATCGTACATACTTTCCGCAATTGACTCAACCATGTCTCCCGGGACAAACCCGAGTCGCCGGATAACGCGCTGCATGTTTCCTCGTGCCCGTTCGCTCCATGGCCCGTTTATATTGCAGAGATCTACTTTGACTTCAGCAAGCACGAACACCACACGTGTCTTTGTCAAATCAATCCGAAGCAGAATCTCATCATCAACCATAGGGCGTCCTCCCAGAATCTCGGTGCTATAAGGGAACCTTACAGCGATGAGATCTGCTTCAGTTTGTGGGAAACGTTGCACTCTGTCTGGGTGGAGAATAAACCCTGGAATATCGAGAAAACCATTTAAGCGAAAGTACCAGTTTGCAACTTCTTCAGCGCGCCTTCCTCGTTCCTGACTCAGAGTATGTAATCCCGGCATCTCGATCCCTCTGTCTTGTTCTACTCAACCAATCCTATTTTACTGGAGAAACCTCATGGCACGCGCCGAGTCGAAAATGGTCATGGGCTATCTGCCTATCGACCTCAAGCATTATGCCGCGATTCTATTGCTGATCGCGCCCGCACAACCTGCCGTTCGGCTGCTGGATCCGTTCGCCGGGGAAGGTGCGTTTCTCGAAGCGGCAGCGCAGGCGTGGAACGTTACACCGTATGCCAACGAACTCGACGGCGAACGTGCGGCGGCTTGCATCGCTCGTTTCGGTGCGACACAAGCGGTACGCTGCGATGTGGAGCGATTGGTCGCGTCGAATAACGCATTTGGCGCGGCGTGGCTCAATCCACCCTACGATCATGACGCGGCAGCATCGGGCAGTAAGCGGGTCGAGTTCCGTTACCTGCGTCACGCCTGGAAGTGGGTGCAGGACGGTGGCTTGGCGCTGTGGTGTGTGTACCGCCAGCACATCACGAGCGAAGCAGCGGCATTTCTCGCTAAGCACAGCAGTCGCGTTGATATCTGGGCGCTGCCGGGGAAGCATCTCGGTCAGTATGACCAGATCGTCGTGTGCGCGGTGAAAGGCGAACCATCCGACTCCGCCGCACTGTACGAGCGCATACTGCGGGCGCGCGATATTCCGCGTATCCTGACCGTGCAGCGCGAGCCAGTGTATAAGTTGCCGCCACCGCGTGCCATTCAACGCTTCGTGTTTGCGCCGGATATGCTCGACGAGGCAGCCGGACTGAAACTCATCGAAGAACAGGGCGCATGGAAGACGAACGGATTTCAGTCGCTGCTGGACGTGCCGCCGCCGTCCACCGAAATCGAGCCAGTGGTTGCACCGCGTCCGGGACATCTGGCACTGGTATTGGCGGCGGGTGTCGCCGACGGCGCGGTGATCGAGACCGACGAGTATGGGCAGGTGGCGCTGCGCGGCAAGACGCGCCACGTCGAGCAAATCGCCCGCGTCGAGGTCGAAGCCGATCCGAACGACCCGGAACGGCAGATCAAGAAGACGACCATCCGCCTGAAACCGACGACGACGCTCTCGCTGCTCGCCAGCGATGGCACGACCGTCGAGATGGAAGGCGACGAGGCGCTGCTCGGCTTCATCACCTCCAACAAACGGGCGCTGGCGCAGTATCTCAATTCAAAGTTCAAACCCATGTACGGGTTCGACTTTGCCGGGATCGGCGATTGGTTGGATCGCATCCGCTTGAAAGGAAAGTACCCCATGTATACCGCGCAGAAACACGTCGTCGGTGCGGTGGCGCGGGGCTTTCAGTCGCGAAACAGCATTCTGCTGATCGGCTCCATGGGCACGGGAAAAACGCTGATGGGCGGCTCGGCAGCGATCAGCATTGCTTCCGGTGTTGTGAAATCTTTGGCAACTGACATCCGCCCGGAGCAAGTCGTCCTTATCGTCGCGCCGCCGCACTTAATCGAGAAGTGGAAACGCGAGCTGGTCAGCATCGCGCCGAAAGCGGCTATCGAACGCCTTGACCGGCATGAAGAACGCCCGAACTTGCGGGAATTAAAAGGGTTTGCTGGTATTCCTTCGTATCATACCAGGACTGCCGGTAGGTGTACTTGCGCGGTTGCTTGTAAACCTCGCCGATCCTGCCCGAATGGTTATCATGATGATAGAAGCGATGGACGATGCCTTCCCAGTTCAGTTCAGGGAATTCGCGCAGAATCTCCCACTGCGGATGCTGGTCGTAGATCATCTGCACCAATTTCTTTGCCTCGTCATCTGTCAGGGTGTACTGCGTTTTGCCAGATCGGAATACGGTTTCAGAACTTGTGCCATCACGCCATTCGACCACCAAACGCCGCTTAATCTCACCGGCTTTATCGACAATGATGCGGCGGGCAAACGCCTCGAACAGCTCGCGGCGCTGCTGATAAGGGACATCATCCCAGCGTTTAATGATGAGTTCCAGTGTCGGACGTGCATCCAGCATCACGGTTTTCTGCCCGAGATTGGCTTTGGCGCGCTCAAGCTCCTGACGCAGACGGACAATCTCGCGGTCATTGGCTTCGTAGCTGGCTTCCAGATTCTTGACAATCTCCGGGTTGGAGATGGCTTTCAGGTTATCCAGAATAGTTTGTTTTGCCCGTTCAGCGGCGCGGATGTCCTGCTCAATGCGGCGAACATCTCCCTGATCGCTTTGCTGTGTGCCTTCCATCGCCTGCTGCCACGTCTCATCGTCAATCGTGGTGGCTCGCAACCGCTCCAGCAGCAGTTGATCCACCTGCGGATCAAGAATTTTGGAGTGAATACTCATAACCGTATGGCTCAGTCGGTCGGCCAGGATATAAGCATAGTTGTCGTTGTGGTTCAGGTAGTGTGTGTTGACCTTGCGGAAGGGATGTCCCGGCAGAGAATGCGAATAGACCAGTCCCGTATAGGTAGCTGCCCGTGCCTGTCGATTTTCGGTCTTATGCCGGACATAGACCCGATGCGGTGAATAATCTGCGTTCGGCTGACCAAAAAAAATCGACTTTCGAGATGGCGTTGAAGGCGTACATGAACAGGTCTTCAGGGACGATAGCCTCATGGTTGTGCCACTGCTCAATCACGCCCCGATATGACCAGTGTCCGATGTAGGCGACATTCGTCAGCATGTATTCCAGTCCAGACGGGGAGGGCAGCAGTCCACCATTCAGACCGCGATACTTGACGATGACATCCACTTTGAAGCCCTGCGGTACCAGTTCCTCGAAGTTTTCCGGGTAGCAGGGGCCATGTTGATAGATGTGTCGCCATGTGCGGGTCAGGTTGCGGTTGAACTCACGGAACAGCTTGAAATACGCCAGCACCACATCGGCACACGGTTGAAATGGCACATAGCGGCGATGTTTCGGGTTAGGCGAGCCGTCGGACAACTTCTCGCGCAGATCGACCATGTAGCCAATCGCCACGCTGCGTCCTGTCCAGATGCCGCGCACTTTCAGATAATCCCGCGCCTGCATCAGGCGACCTTTGATATGGTATTCCAGATGATCAGCGGCGCGCTGTGCGTGATCGCGAAACATCTGCATGTGGTAGCGCCCCTGTGTCGGATGCGCGAAGTCATACACAAAAGTGGGAGTCAGTACCAGTACATTATTTCGGCGACAGGTATCAATGAAGATATTGGTTTGAATCTGCGTCACATCCCGAAAGAAGCGGTCTACGTCCTGAGATGCAACCAGTCCAATTTCACCGTTTTCAATCAGGGTGTGCAGGTAGGACATACCCGGACGCTCGGCGATTTTCTTGGTGCCGCTGATGCCTGCATCACGGTCAATCATGATGATTTGATCACGTACCCAGCCCTGGCGCATGAGATGTTCAACCATATCCACCGTTTGCAGTGTGGTGTTGATATTGCCGATTTGTCCCTCAGACGATTGGCGATAATACACCGCTACCAGGCGATCCAGCGGCAGGGGCTGCGCCTTATAGGGATCGATTTTTGCTTCCTGACGTTGCTGATACCGTTTCGGCATATCTTTTCCTCGCTTCAGAACGCTCCTAAAATGGAAAGCGCCCTGCTTTTGCGAATGATTTCACAGAAGCAAGGCGCATGAGGTACAATGCGGCTTAGCCCTGCGACGTGCTCAAATCACTCGCTGGGTCAGGCAGGTCGTCGAGTTCCACCTCGTCGGCCTGTCGTTGAATATGTTCGTCTGACTTATCCTCACTATACTCGTTTTTGGAGAGCAGCGCAACGATTCTGAGCAATGTCCGCGAGACATCCAGCAGGTTCGTGCTATTATTCAGTTGTGTTTCCGGTGCGTGTTTTTGCTCCAAATTCCGCCTCTGTATGCACTGGTTTTACCCGTTACATCCAGCATAGCAAAGTCACCTCCCGCAACCCGTGAAATTCTACAGTTTCACCCCGTCAGTTTTGGCAATCTGTATGTAAATTTACACGCTGGTTAAAGCGCTGCGGCAACGGGTGCAAAATCTGGCTGTGCAGCGAGTATCCCCGTTGATTGAACTGACACAACTAGCATATCAAACTGAGACTGCCTGACCGCTGGAGGATTCCGGTTTGAGGTTGGGAATTTTACAGGGTTTGAAAGAGAAATTTCAGGCATGATAATATAGACATAATCTTAGGAAAATATGTTCGATTTTTTTGGTGTCGCATAGTTACTGCCTCAGTTATAATTGATTAAAGATCGACAGTACAAGGACAGGGTACGATATGCCAAAGAATAAAAAGATCGCATTTGGGTGGTATGGTGGTAAATACAGTCACCTTGACTGGTTGCTACCTCTACTACCGGATGCACAGCATTATTGTGAGCCATTTGGTGGTTCAGCTGCTGTTCTGGTTAACCGTAATCCCGCTCCTGTCGAGACATACAATGATATTGACGGCGAGCTTGTAAATTTCTTTCGTGTTCTGCGTCAAGATAAGGAAAAACTACTCGAAGCTATTGGACTTACTCCCTTTTCAAGAGAAGAATTCGAACTGGCTATACAAGTACCAACTGAAGAGACTACTGATCTTGAGCGTGCCAGACGCTTTTTTGTCCGTGCACGTCAGGTGCGGACAGGATTAGCTCAGACTGCTAGTAGTGGCCGATGGGCACACTGTCTCCTGACAAGCAGGGCTGGTATGGCTGGGGCTGTATCAAGATGGCTTGGGAGTGTTGAAGGATTAGCAGAAATCGCACAGCGGCTGCTTCGAGTACAGATTGAACATGTTCCTGCTATTGAAGTTATCCGACGTTATGATAGTGAAGAAACACTTTTCTATTGTGATCCACCTTATCCACATGATTCACGCGGCGACAATAATGCTTACGGATATGAAATGTCGGATGATGATCACCGTCGTCTTGCCAAAGTGCTTCACGATGTCAAAGGTAAAGTTGCAATTTCTAGCTACGCTTCCAATCTGATGTCTGAACTCTATAAGGGCTGGGAATGTATTGAAGCCCCATCACGTAAAGTGCATTCAGTTAAACAGGATAGAGTAGAACTTTTATGGATCAATTATTCTCTTGGGGGATCCATCCAATCGGAAATACCCATGTTTGAACTGCTGCGTAAGTTCGAGGAATAGTCAATGATGCCGGATGAGATCCTTAATCAGATTTATAGTGATGTCACCAATTCTTTGAGCCATCCCATGGTGGCACAAGCAGAGATTCTCCAAAACATTGAATTGGTCAGTCGAAACATAAACAATAGAGCATGTGTACGTGTTATACTTTCCTGCTCTCTGGCAAAAGTTCACAATTCAACACTTGATATTCGAAAGCCGTATACAGAAATAGGTGATGTGGATACATTTTCAGGACGGACATTTGACGAGCGATATATTGCCCCATTTATTACATCATATGAGCTTCCATGTAACCCCACAACGGCCTTTCTGACGCCAGCTCTTCGTAACAGAAATACAGTCCTTACGCCTAATTTGAATCTTTCCGGTAGACCCAGAGAAGTTTATGCGGCGATGTTGCAATTGCTTACTGATGTGTACGAAGAAGAAATAACGGCAAGTCAACTACTGGGTGAAACAATTCGTCAATTAATTATATTTCGGGATGAGAAAAAGCAGCGAATGGACTCGCTCATTGCCAGCCTGAAGTCAACACGTAGCGATGTCGTTATATCTGCTGAGCAAATAATCACAATCATTGAGCAACATCTGGCTACAAGAGGGGCAAGTAGATTACCTGTCCTCGTTGTGGCAGCGGCATATTTCACTGCAAGCCCTTATTTACACGAGAAAATCCTGCCTCTTGAAGCTCACAATGCGGCAGATAGTCAAACGAACGCAATTGGGGATGTGCAAGTGATTTTGGAAGGAGGTGATAATATCGTTACCTGTTATGAAATGAAAATGAAGCGCGTAACAATTGGAGATATTGATTTGGCGGTTCAGGAAAAGATCGCCCGTACATCCCATACTGTCGACAATTATATCTTTATCACAACTGATACCATTGAACCAGATGTCTCTGAATACGCCAAGTCTATGTATGATTTAATCGGTATTGAAGTTGTCATACTCGATTGTATAGGGTTTCTAAGACATTTTCTCCATCTTTTTCATCGCCACCGAATAACTTTCCTTGATGCTTATCAGGCTTTAGTTTTAGCTGAACCGGAAAGTGCCGTAAATCAACCCCTGAAAGAAGTTTTCCTGACACTTCGGCAGGCGGCAGAAAGTAACTGATAACATCTCAAGTGTCACAGCCATCTCGTGCAGCTTTGGGATGATCGAAAGCCAATCTGGGTAATGGTGTGCATTTTTCAATTTTAATCGAAATCATTGTCTTAGGTTGTGCCACCTGAAACAGAGCGAAGCAAAAAATATATGGCTGGCGAAACCTCCACCAGCCATAGAAACAAAAACGACTGACCTCATGCGGTGCAGCCGTAAGCTTTCATCAGCGCTTTGTGTGCTCGCGCTCGGTACTGATTATTGTTCGGCCACGGGCATTGTAGTCGCGCCTCTGTCGGTGGCTGCTCCTCCAGCAGTGAGCGAATGGCGTAAATCATACGAGGATTCGCCTGATATTTCTCCAGCACCAGCAGCGCCGGTGTCTGATGTCCACGCTTGAACTTGTCGATCCAGCGCAACCCCGGACGGTACATTTCACCGAATGCCTGCTGCACGTCTTTGCGAACGGTGCTGGCGTAGTCGTCCAGCAGGTAGTGGTGATTGATTCCGGCGATAAGCGCCGCATCTTCCAGCTTGACCTGGGTGGTCACATAGTACAGCGCGACCAGATAGCGGAAACGATGCGGCTCAGACATCGCTTCGTATTTGGCGACTAGTCGGGCAAAGATGCGTTCGATGTCAATGCGCATATCGGCGGCTGTTGCCCAGGCTGCCCATCGTTCGCTGCGATTGGCTTCCAGCCCGGTAATCATCCACTCGTCGGGATGATCTTCGGTGATGACCCCTTCCAGCGCATCCAGACTGAGATGGCGCTCATGCCGCCGCCAGTAATGCACACCACAGTTCGCGTCAACGATCCGTGCGACGACAAACTTATCGGCATCAGCGAACATCTGCGTATCTTTTGCCAGCCGTTCCCACACGACCATAAACCCGCGTTGAAGCGCATCCGGGAAATCCTGAAATGCGACACCATGTTTACGGATTAACTTTGCGGCTAACGGCGTGCAGTCATCCATAATCTGCTGAAAAGTGCGCTGCCCCGCCCAGCCAGTAGGATAGGTGGCAACACGGGGAAACGGGCGAATGTCAAAACGTGATTGGGTCATGATGACAACTCCTCATCACACTGGAAACCGTCCAGCACGGGCGAGCACAACGCTCACCCACGCGAAACAGCGCAGGGAAGGAGCCTGTCAAACAAAAAAGCCGCCTCAATAAGGGCGACTCTTTGAGAATGAAGCAGGCGGCTTTTTAGGCGGGTAGTTCGGTGGTCACGTCCCGCAGGGATGGGGGCAGCGTACTATCTGCCGATGTTTGATAGGAAGGGTCACGCGCTGTACACTCGCCGCGCGGCGGTGTGCGAGAGAAATTACAGATATAACAGATACTATAAAACTATCTTAAATCGAACAGTTGGTGTGATCAATGATTCAGCATCTCATACCAGCCATTACCTTTCACTGCATTTTTACCAACGTGAAGCACTTGCCCATAGATGAGCCAAAAGCATAGCTTTGCAATGTCGCCTTTAAATATGATAGTGCCGACCAAACCGCCGATGTTATCCATATGTCCGGTGCGTCCAGAGCGCGACCATACATCTACCCAGCGCGTGTCGTCACGCTCGATTGATATGTTCCGGGCAGCAGCGCTCAGAGTAAGATGCCGTTCCCGCCACACCTCATGCGGCATTTTATGATCGCTATATATCGCTTCTAAGGACTGACAGCGTTCCAACAAGCGAGCAATAATCGTTTCAAGCTGAGGGGATGCAAGGGTACGTCCATCCTGTGTCAGTTGCGCGGGGGTCAAAAAATGCAATGCTATTCGGTCTGTAATGAGTTGTTGTGTCACAGCTTCTATATGTGCCGATAAAATAGGCTGCATCGAAGGTTGGAGCGAAGAACCCGTTGTATAAAGGCTTGTCGTTAATCCAGTGAATGGATTTGTTTCTTTCACACTCAGCAAGCGAAAGCGCCCACGTCCCGTACCAATACCCAACTCCCCGACGCGATAGACCGCCTGAACAATGTAGGGGATGTAACCCGCTGCATCCCCAAACAAGACAATCTGAAAGTTAAAACAGTGACCGGCTTCAAGTATTTGCGCTTGCTCAATACGAGGGTTGAGCGGCGGACGAATAGCGAATGGCCGCGCAGGGTTGATACCCCGTGCGCTGACGGTTTCGAGATGCATCAAGCGGCATAAAGGACAATGCTGCTGATGGTCAGAATTTGCCCGCGCTGCGGGGTCTGGACAGACCATCTTTGACAGGGCTGACCACAACGCGCCACGTATTTGCCCACCTGCTGCCGCGTTGAGATGAATGGCTGTTTCCACCTGACAATCGAATTGTAGTAAATGAGCTTGCAGGTTGAATAGTTCGTTCAAGCTTGATCCTCGGACTTGCGAATCAGTTGATAAGCCGTATAACCTCGGCTGCTGCGTGCCACTTGATAAGGCAAAGCGACGGTTCGGAACAACCGATGTTTGCCCAGGGTCATTTTCTCGCCACTGTACACGTCAGCACGCTCGAACGTCAGTTCATCTCCTGCATCGTCTAACTGCGTCAGAATCGCATCAAGGTTAAATGAACGTGGTTTGCCATCAAGCAAAAGGTAATCTACTGGTAGAGCATCCAATACAATGGGTTCGCTCACCATCTGCACAAAACCACCACGTTTTCCCAAATATTGAATCATCGGCAGCCAACGGCTGAGTAGTGAAGCGTGTTCATCCTGCTGGACTTCCAGAGTAATTCCGAATACGCCGTCGATCTGAGCATATTCTCTGTACGCAATTGTGCGTCCAAAAAATCCGGCATCCGCGCTTCCTACGCCTGAATCTTCTACGTCTCCCTCTTTCGATTTGCTGTCTTTACGACGAGGACGTAGTACCTTAATGAACGTATTATTGACAACGACGCGCTCTGCCAGACGTAGTGCCACAACTGCACCGCGCAGCCAGTCCCAATTCGCACGAGCGACATTCACACCATCGAGACGACAAGCCGCGTCAATCAACGCCATCTTGATTGTGTACGGCGTTGGCACAAGATGCGTCCGCGCGCCGGAGGCTGTCGCGGTGGACAGCCTCAAGCTAAACAGTGTCGTTGCCGTATAATCAGCACCGATCCACATCATTACGCTCCTGACGTATAACGCAAGGCATAGGGAGATGTCGTTTCGAGCAAGTCAGCCACAATATTGGCTAATACCGCCGTCGAGTCAAAGTTGTAGGAGCTGACAACATCGCCATTAATGCGATTGAGCATCCCGACAGTTTGCTCGATTTGTCCGATATACCCATCATTCAAAGGGCTGACCGTAGGTGCTGGCACAGGGGCGGCACTGACGGTCAACACACCTTCCAGATTGACGAGGTGAGGCGCTTGAGCAGAACGCATCGCGCCACGTGTTTCAAGAAAGGTATAGAGCAGCGCTTCCAACACCGCACGAGCGCGAATCGCCCGCTGCTGTTCATCAATGGCGTAGGTTTGGGTAATGTCGTTGAATCCAATCCGGGCAAGCTCGATATGGGAGACGGCTGCGTAAATCCCTGATGATGCCGGACGGTGAAAAATCGCCTGACCGAGATTGGCTCCGCTGCTTGCCGTGCTTTCACGATCTTCCCCACGCTTACCTTCGCTGCGTTCGCTGGCATATTTGACATGGAAATAGCTATCAGTTTCCACGCTCCCTGGCACACCAACAACCCAACCGAACTCGATCACGCTTTTACGTGGCAGGCTGCGCCCACCTTCGGTAATCAAAATGCCGTGTGCATCGTCTAATGCACAGGTTTGCAGCAGTTCATCCAATGTGGCAGCATCACTCTTGCCTTTTGTCCTCTGAATGAAGTCCGCATCGGCATTGATACGATTGGCATTAAACGTTTGGCAACCCGCACACAAAGGAAGACCGCCCCGCTCGGAGGCAATACGAAACAGATGCTCGGCGTGGATATGCTTATACATATCGCCACTGATCGCATTGACGTTATGAAGCTGCCGATCCTGTCCCACGATGTTGACCATACGGGTCTGAATCTGATTGCCTTCGCCGCCTTCATTATTCAGACTGTGAAGGTCGAGGGTCGCACGGGCGTTAAGCGACAGGCTGTAGATCGGTGTTTTTGGGGTCATGATTATTCCTCACCTTCAGTATCTGCATCGGTTTCCATAAAAGTTTCATCAGTGGCAAAGTCGCCTTGTTGGGGAAGGCGTGCATAGCCATAAGCGATCAAAAGATTAGCAACCACTTCTGAGCCATATTCGTCAATCAAATGGATGATCTGGTCAATGTCGGTAGTTAAGACACTGCGCCGATAGGGAGCAGGGCGCACCTCCATCACCTGTGCGTTTTCCGCATTGTACTTATGCAGGAAATCGGTCAAGGCAGTGATAAATTCGCCGGGATAGCGGGATTTTCGTGCCAACTCTTGCCCTAACCCATAACGCACATCGTATTTGCGATCACCCTGTTTTTTACGATACTGTGCTGTGACAGTGCTTTGGCGAATGGCGTAGGCGATATTCTGGAAACCGTGGGACTCCAGAATACGTTGATATTTCGCTTCATCCTGGCTCATGATAATCCTTTCGATAAAATCGGTTGTAAGCAGTCGGACATATTTATTGCGCTCCTGCCGTCCTACAGCATAGCTTGGAAACGCATTAGTGAACTCGAAAAATGCCGCTAAATCATCGCCAGAGACAAAATCGCGCAGCGGGCGCAGCAGTTCCGGCACATCGCTTTCCTTCTCGTTGAACTGCCTGACGAACTTTTCAAACTCGACCAACAACCCGGTCTCCGGGTGAATATAAAGATCGACATCCGCCTGCGATACTACTGTCACCCAACCGGGCAAGCCCAAAAACGACATATTCATCGTTGCTGCACTATTTCCCATATCCTTATAGAATGCAGCTTGAAATCCACCAACGATACGCTCTTTGACGCGGGAACGATTGAGGGCATATTTCCCGCGTGGAGCAATCGCATGTTCGATTAGAACCTGGGTGTAACGGATGACGGCAAGAATATCGAACTGTGTTGGATAAAGCGGAACCTGCATAGACTCGGCAAACTTGCCCATCACCGTCAGGTTTTCACTGAAGGTAAGCTGACGCGGCACAACAACCAGTGTCTTACGGTCTTTACTCTCGCGCAGCGTCCGTGTGATCGCGCCAACGTAGAATCCCGCCGCTTTTAAGTATTCAAGCAACCAGAAGCTGTCAAGATTACCGATACTCAGACCGTCACCTTTGATCTTGTTATGTCCTTTGCCGGAATCTGGATTGAACAATTGCAGCGCGGTTGCGCTGGCTTTAATGCCCCACCCTTTTGCTTTATCCAACGCTTTCCACGCGGACATTGCACCATCAATATCATTAGGAGTGGTGCTAAATAAATCGAGCAGTAAATACAAGGTTTCGGGGCTACGGGCAGCATACCAAGCGAGCGCCAGATTGTTATATCCCTGAATCGCACCGGGGTTGATGCCACGATAAATTGACCATTCAGGGGATGGCGGTGGCGGCAGAACTTCAGCTTTCTTGTTACGGGCTTCAAAGAACGCGGCAGATTGTGCTTTCTCCGCTTCATAGTCTACAAGGCGAATGCCGGGGGCATTCGCAATCAACGAGGTGTTTTTCAACGTCTGAATGAAGCCAATAATTTGTTTGTCTGCGTTACGCTCAACATCCTCATGTGTGATTGGCTTGAAAAGATCGACAGCGAAATACAAGCCACAATCCGACAGGGTTATATTTGCTGGATCAACGTCGAGATTTTCGAGCAACCGTGCAAAACCATGCAGCAGAAGTGTATCGCCAAAGGACTGTGGTGTTTTATCAATAAAGAATTGTTGGTAATCGGGCATGTTTCCCTCATCTATAACGCTATAATTCTCAGTATAACGGGAAGTTGGAAAATATTCTTCCAACTTCCATTGAGTAAATGACTTTATACTCCCATGCGGGTCCCCAATTGGTCAGCGCGGCGCAGTACACGAGCAAACAGCAGATAAGGTAAGAAAGCTCGTAAATTATCGGGCATAGCAATCAGGCTGTCGCGATCAGCATCATCTATGGGGGTGATGTCTTCACTTAGCCCGTTTAGTGACGATGTGTCAACAGATAATATTGTTTCAGCAAACGTTTCTGAAATAAATTTGGGCGCGTTGCCAGTCAAGCGTGCGGTCATATTTTCTTGCGAAAAAGGCGCATGATGGCGGGCAATTGCGCTGAATACTGCCTGAGTAAGATCATCATCAGCAAGTATTTGATGAACGATAGGTAAGGTGGCTAATGCCCCTTCCACCGCGTGATAGGGTCGTCTTCCCATTTGCTGTTGTACAGTTCGGTGGTCTTCGTTCCGCGAGTCGTAATCTGTATGAGCGTAAGCCTCTCTGGGGTTAGCGGGCTGTCCGATTTTGGCTTGATATTCCTGCACCCACTTCTGCCAACCTTTGCTTAGTTTGCCTACATCATGCAGCAGCACTGCCAGTTCGCAGGCATGGCGCAGTGTTCGAGGCTGCCAGCCAAAAAATTTCTCAAGTTGTCCTGCATTTCGGGCTATTTCCCCCCATAATTCATCGAAAGCCTGATGCACCAGTTGAATATGTCTCGCATAGGTTTCAAGCCGATAGCGGTAATTATGGTGAGGGCGGGCGGTTTGCGGTTCCCGATGCGCGATAAAACCTAAATCGGGGTCATAAGTGTATTCATCCCTAACGATTCGCGTACCCATCCGACCCTGGTACGCAATGAAGCCGAAATCGGGATCATAAGAGGCTAATGCTGGATTGACGACCAGCAGTTGTGCGCCCCACGCGCTTTTCGCATCGGTGATAGGTTGCCATACGAAGCGTTCCTGATTCGCCTGTGCTTGCTGTTCATCATCTTTTTCGACCAGCATTTTGATCGCCCAATCAAGCTTCAACGCATTTCCACGTTCTAGCCACTCTTTGAGGTGCTTCTGCACTGTTCCCGGATGCAGTCCAAAAGCGGGGGCATCGAACGGCGCATCAAGTAGAGAATCGGGGTTACCGCTGATGGTCACGGGCTGGCTGGCGATTTCGCGGATGAGGTGACGCGGATCAACCGTACCACCGCCCTGATTAGGATTACCGCTTTGAAGGGCATAAATTTTACGCTTATGATCTGTCTGGATGCTCCGCAGCCGCTGAAGCATGGCAGCGTCCGACTCAGTATGGGCTTCATCCAAAACAGCTTGCTCATCAAGGTAACTGAATGTGTTCCCGCTGCGGGCTTGAAACGCGACAAGTGTTTTGCTGATTACGTCTCCCATGCCTTCATACGGCATAAAGTTCTGGGTGAGATCAATCACCGATCCATCAGCGGCTTCCGTCATGGGATAAATATAGACATCCCCCTTATCACCTTTATAGCGAGCGCAGCGCCCTGCACGCTGAACGATGCTGTTGGCAGGCGCAAGTTCGGTGTGCATGACGGTGCTAGAAATATCTACGCCGACTTCAATTGCCTGCGTTGCTACCACAAGGACATCAGCGTCGCCGTCTTTAGCAAATGTTTCTTGCAAAAGCGTCTCAATCGTGCGGCGATCTTCAGTCAGAAATTGGCTGTGCAGCAAGATCAGTCGCGTATGGTCGGATTTGAGGGCGTTCAAGCGCCTATATAACTGCTGCGTGCGCTCCACTTGATTGCAAATGACGATGGAACGTCCGCGATGCCTTTCCAGCACTTGTTCAGCATTCAACGGAGTATCAGCAACATGATAACGATGTATTTTCTGTTGCGATTGGATGCCAAGAATTGCCTGTCGCTCTTCCTCTGTTTTGGGCACAATTTCACAGTTCAACTCGTGTGCCAATTCCTCGACCAATGATGTGCTGAACGTCGCGGTCATCAAAACAAAGGGGGTAATACCGTTCAACTGTTTGAGCATGTGCAGCGTGGTCGGCAGTGTAGAGTTAGGGTCGTAAAGGTGAAACTCATCGAACACCAGATACGCGCCCACCAGTGCGCCAGCGTTAATATTGCCTAAGCGTCTTGGCAGACTATATGGCGTGAGCAGATAGCTACTCAACGTCTGGTCAATGGTGGCAAAAATTAGGTTTGAGGCGAATTCACGATCCCCCTGCTGTTCACCTGTCTGGATACCGGCACGTAAATCAGAATGCCCAGTTGCAAGACCATATTTTTGAACAATTTCTTTGTATTCCCTGATGAATTGATTTGCCAAGATACGCATCGGTACAGAGTAGATACATTTAGATGGTAAATAGCCTTGATTATCAAGCGCCCATAAGAAGGGATGTAAGGCGGCTCTTGTTTTTCCTGAGCCTGTCGGCGCGGTAAGGATCACGTTTTTGCCTTCCCGTACCAAATCGTTGACGCGCTTTTGATGCGGATATAAACCCATCATTAACTCCTAAAAATATCATTGAGGATTGCTGTTGTATCATCATTGTCGCCTTGCCAGCCATAAGCGCGTGCAAGCTGCCGTGCCTCTCCTGCCAATTCCTGCCGCAGCGAAACAGGTTCAAGCACCTCACAGGCAGCACCCCAGCCGCGAATCCAGGGCTTCAGATCAGTTGTATTGGCAACATCAACATGTAACTGGATAAATCCATCTTGCTCTGGGTCGCGCACAATTTGCTGCGAGGGATGCCATGTCGTTTCTCGGACGCGCCGTGCCACCTGCGGGTTAAAACGCAGCACCACACGAACAACGGTTTCGCCGTGATAAATCGCCCAAGCATTCCGCAGAATATCAATGCCAGGGAAATCTTCTGGGACTTCAAAGCTATCCCGTAAAAGTTGGGCGCGTTGAATGCGCTCCAGCTTGTAGGTTCGGAGACTATTCACGATGCTGCTGTGTCCGATGATGTAGGTTGAATATCCGATCCCCGATGGTTCCAGCAAATAAGGTGCTATCGTGGTCTCGAAAACGCTGCCCTGATAAGGCGCATAGGTGATTTGTACGAGGCGGCGATAAATATACCCCCGTACAATCGCCTTGAAGATGTCCTGGTAATCAGCTTCTACTGGACGATCTGCAAGGAACTTTGCTGCATGGATAACATCTTCGCCCAAACGTAAGTCGTCACCGAGAATTTGCGCCAGCTTATACAGCATGGTTTCGGCAACCTCGTTCCGTTTATCCGATTGTTTTACGAGTAAGCGAACCGCCAGATAGAGCGCAACAGCTTCTTCAGGGCTGGGTTCTAACCGCCGTAACGCAATCGAATCATAAGGGAGCGGTAGCCAGTATTTGCCTTCCTTATAGACTCTGCCCTCGGTTTCCAATTCGATCAGATAATTATCAACTGTACGCCGCTCTAGGTTCAAGTGACCTGCAATTTCTTGAGTGGTCAAACCATCCTCATGGCGTTTGAGCAAAATATAGACACGATCAAGGCGAGCGCGTTTGTCACCGTCGGCAATTCGAGGCATCTCATCCATTCCTCACTACTGTTTTCTTTAGTGTAACTGCATTTTGGAATTTATTATTCCAGTTTCAATGCCCATAATGCTCACTATTGCGGGCAAATTCGGAGTGGTGCTTGATGGTGGGTGTCCCTTGCGCTGTATACTCGCCGCGCGGCGGTATGCGAGAGGAAAACTCAGGTGTCTCAACTGTCTCAACCGCAAATTGCGGTGTCAAATAGCAGTTTAAATAACCTGAGTTTTGGATAGGTGGGATACCTTTCGAGAAGCGGTTAAGCTTCACGTTATCCCTAAC
>JACSRP010000028.1 GCA_014879665.1 Anaerolineae bacterium
TTGGGGCTTCAGCGACCTTGCCGATAAGGTGGATAACGCCGTGAAGGCGACGCTTGAGGAAGGCAGCCATACCGCCGATATTCTGCCTGAACGCGCCCTCAGCACTACCGCGTTTACCGACCGTATCATCGCTCATTTAGCTTCCTGATAACGACTAAGCCCCTTACTCTTTAATGAGTATTTGCGCGCCGTTATCTGCTTCGTTATACTCTTAAATTCATATGCAATGAATATAAAATACAAGTAATATTACGCATGTGTAATGTTCTCGTTGTTGATGACGACAGTGCATCACTCACGTTGATCACGCTGGTTCTACTTCGCGCTGGTCATATCGTTTACTCAGCCAATAACGCTGTCGAGGGTTTCGAGTTAGCCCATCACATGCGCCCGAACATCATCTTGCTGAATGACGGCATGCCGCATATGAGCGGGGGGGAGTTGTGCGCGAGGATCAAGAACAGCTATGAAACCACCGCCATTCCCGTCATCTTGATCAGCGCTGGCCTGCGCATCGAAGATCCCATCTATATCAAAAATTCCGGCGCCGATGGTGTTTTGCGCAAGCCCTATACGCCCCGTGAACTTCTAAATATCATCAGCATCCACGCCATCAAACCCGCCGCCTGTCGCTAACCCCTCAAAAATAAAAACCCCCTCTCCATCATCATGAAGAAGGGGTTAAAAATGCTTATCACCCGCTGCCGTTTCCCGCTTATGTGGGAGAGAGGGTGAGGGTTGAGGGCTGTATGACTACATCCCGCCAGCCATTGCACCCATACCTGAAAGCGCCTCTGAAATCGGGGCGAAGGTTTCCGGTGCGGTGACCGTTGAAGCAGCTTCACCTGTGAAGTCGAAGGCAAAGGTCAGGCTGATTGCGCCGCTTGCGCCGTCTTCGGTGGGAACATTCAGCGTGACTGCAAGGTTAAGTCCCTGAAGCTGGCCGCTCATCGGGTCAATGTACTGATCCAGCACCACGGTTGAACCGGCGAACATCTGCGCCATCATCGCGCTAATCTGCGCGGCCTGTTCTTCGGTCAGTTCGGTGGCGGTTGTGCCCATTTGGCCGGCTGCTGCCGAGCCGATTAGCGGGGCAAGTTCCGGGCTGCTGATCAGCGTAGCAATATCCACACTGGTCACGAAATGCGCGTTACCATCCACATCGGCATCACGCACGATCGTGATGAAGGTCGAAGGATCAAGGCTGCTCAAGCCGGCCACTGCTTCCATCACGCCGGGCTGAGACATCAAACCAGACACATCGCCGCTGGCCAGGTCATCCGGGTTCACCGGTAGGCTGGAACCCATCATCGAAGTGAAGCCGGTCAGCAGTTGTTCGATTTCTTCCTGCGTGCCGCCGAACCAATTCGTGCCGCCATCGGGCGAAATATACAGGCTGCCGTCCACCCCGCGCAGTTCCAGATTGAGCGGCGTGTCGCTGCCTTCAGCCGATATGCTGCCGTCCAGAATTAGCGCGAAAAGATCATCGCCAAACTGGCCGTTGCCAGTCAAATCCCAACTGACGGTGTTGCCACCAACATCCATGCCCAGTTGTGAAGCAAATTCGTAGGCGGAACTTTCGGGCGTCTGAATACCGGTGAACAACGCCCAATCTTCGGCGCTCAGGCCAAAAGTGTTCTCTTCTTGGGCAGCAGCAGGGAACGCCACTGCGGCAATTACCAGCACACATAGCAAAAGTGCTAAACGTAGAGACTTCATCATCTTCTCCTAAGAAAGACAGATCTTATTCAGTGTAAAGGTATCACTAATCATTTGTCAAAGGCGTAAAGGCAAAAAAATTGTAAAAAAACGACGGTGAATCGCCTTTGCGCCGTCAGGCGTTTATTGTTATCCTGACGATCTTATGCAGCTCTATTCGAGATATGATGGATACTTCGAATGAAAATTTTTGCGCGAGTACGTCTATGAACGGTATGAAATTTCGCCCTGTTCTTGCCGCTGTGATCGCTGCCGCCGGCCTAAGCATCGCCGCTTGCGATAGCAGCGGCGCGACCGTAGAGGCGCTGCCAGCAACCGCCACCCTCGCGCCTATCGTCAGCCTCACGCCGCGCTTCACCGCCACCCCGATCCCGTCGCGCACTGATCTGCCTACAGAAACCCTGACGCCTTCGAATACCTTCACCGAAGCCCCGCCTACTGCAACCTTCACACCCTCGCCCACGCCGCCGGTGATGGGCAGCGTCTATTCGGTCAATGATGTCAACTTGAGGGAAGGCCCCGGCGTTACCTTCCCGCTGATCACCGCGCTGCGACCCGGCACCTCAATTGAAGTAGTCGCCACCGATACCAGCGGCGCATGGTTCAACGTGCGCATGGATGGCGGCGATGAAGGCTGGATTTCCGCAACCTTAGTCCGCCTTGAACCAACGAATACCCCGCCGCCCACTGCCACCCCATCGCCCGATCTCACGTCGCTGGCGCAGGGAACCGCGCTGCCTACCTCTATCCTCGGCGGGCAGCCCGTCACCCCCACGCCCCCGCGCTCCGTCGTCACCCCTTCGCCCGCTGGCCCCACAGAAACCGGTGTGCGCCTGCCAAACATGCAAGCAATTGACCAGACAGCAACCGCGCTGGCTTCTAACGCCCTGCAAATCACGCCATTTTCCAGCAGTCAGCCAACTTCTGGCCCGCTTGGCGGCCCCACTGGCGGCCCCATGCCCGGTACGCCGACAGCGGCGGTTCCGGTGGGCAATGCCTCGTCGCAGGAAGGCGTGGATGTGCTGGCTTACTGTGATAACCCGATTTTTGGCTCGCCCCCGCCAGCAGACCTCGCGGTAGGTTCTACAATTGATGTTTACTGGAGCTGGTACGCAACCTCTATGGCGCTGCTGCAAGATCACATTGAGGCGGCCAGTTACACCGTCTTGCTCGATGGCACCCGCCTGAATATCACCTTCCAGCCCGCCCCCCGCGAACAGTCCGATGGCCGCTACTATCAGTATTACTATGCCCGTTCCGAGCCACTAGCGCGCGGCCAGCATACTGTTCAATACACCGTCTCATGGGATCGCGCAATTTCCGACGGCGAAGGCAGCTATGGCCCCGGCACCACTCGCGTGACCGATACCGGAACCTGTACCTTTACCGTGAGATGAGAGCTTTGCCCTTTACTCATCATTGCCCTTCCGTATAGCTTTCCGGAAGGGCATCCTGCACCACCCGGAACGGAATCGCGTCGCTGCTGATCGTCGTGCCATCGTCCAG
>JACSRP010000021.1 GCA_014879665.1 Anaerolineae bacterium
GGATGCCGAACGATCAGGTCGCGGCATTTATGTGCTGCGCGCCAACACCGTCAGCCAGATGGAAAACTTTCTGATGGACGTATTCCATAAGGAGGGGGACATTCCGTCCGATGAAGGGGACCCTTTTTCAGGGGCGATGCGTGAGGTGCAGCAGGCCATTTTGAAGGTGCGCTCTGGCGACATCGGTCATATTGACCTTGCCCCGCAGGCCAACACCATTCGCCGCCGCCAGCATGAAATCGCCCGCCGCGCCGCGCTGGACTCGCAAAGTTTTGGCAGCGAGCCACATCGCTTCGTGCGGGTGATGAAACCTGCATCCTAAAGTAGACCCAAAAAGCGCGCCAATGGCGCGCTTTTTTTTACAACTACGCCCCGAATACCTCAAACACCGGTATCTCTGCCGCGATCTTCTCAAACGCGCTGATCGGCGCATCTTTGTCTGCCGGAATATGGGGGCGCGCGCCCGGCGCAATTTTTAGATAGGCTTTCAGCAGCGGTGCGCGGTCAGCAATCGGAATTTCCTGAAGGCGAATTTCTTCGCGCCCGCCATGATGAAGCGTCGCCTTATTCCCGTTTGCCTGAACATTCAATATCCATTGTACATGGTCGCCGAGCATAGAAACCAGATAGCGGCGCCCATTTTCTTTCAACAACACCAGCGGCAGCGAAACCATCTTGCCCGATTTGCGCCCCGGCACTTCTAGCGTCACCATATAATCCGGCGCAATGCCCAGCGAGTGAAGCTTCGCCGAAATATCGTTCAGCAGCTTCGCCAGCGCGTTTGGCTTATCGCCCTTATACATCCAGCGCTTAAAATCGCTCAGCATATCCCCTTCTTCCCGCTTTTGAATCCCTTTAGCCATCACGCACTATGTAAATATACGCATGACGTATAAATTCAGTTTCAGAAATACAGGGTCTTTCCCGGCGTATTCATTCATCAGGGCAGTCTGTTTACTTCCCCTCGCCTTTGCTGTGCGGTAGGGGCAAGGCATGTCTTGTCCGCTTTCCGGCTTCAGCCTCCAGCGGCGGCGCACAACGCTTACTCATTTCCCCGCATCATCAGCGCCCTGCCGCCTTCAGCCAGCGCAGCAGCAATCAAGGCTTTAGCCAGATCGGGCAGCAGAAAAGGCAGCGCCCCCGCGCTGATCGCCGCATCTAGCGGCAGCCCCCGTGAAACCGCCAACCAGCTTACACCCAGCACATACAGCACCGCGATACCGGCCACCCCCGCCAGCCAGCGCTGCCATGTCCGATTCGCGCCATGTTCCACCAGCCAACCAGACACAAACGCGGCGGCGATGAAACCGATCAGGTAGCCGCCAGTCGGCCCGAACAGCGCCGCCTGCCCCCGCATATTCGCATCCAGCGGCAGGCCGATAGCGATCAAGCCGACGTAGATCAGTTGAGATAACGCGCCATCACGCGCACCCAGAATCATCCCCGCCAGCAGCGCCGCCAATGGCTGAAAAGTGAACGGCACCGGGTCCATCGGAATACTGATCCGCGCCGCCACCACCGTGACCAGCGTGAAAACCCCGATTCCCACCAGCCGCGCTGGCAGCTTTGCATCCTGCATTTGAGAGAGAGTACGTAACATCGAACATCCTTTCAAAAAGTCAAAAGCAGCGGGTGATCGCTGAAGGAATTTTCCATCTGCTGCCGGTTACGCATGACGTGCCTAATTTATCCCAACCACTTCACGCAGCGTTTGGGAAATATGGCGAAGTCCTGTCGTCAGTTCATCCTCTGTCGGCCAGCCAAATCCCAAACGCATATGCCGCCGGTCAGATTCGAACCAGTGTCCCGCGCCAACGAACGTACCATATTTCTCCAGCAGCAGCTTGTAAAACTGATCCATATCCACCTGCGCCGAAGCGATCACCCGCGGAAAGCAGACCACGCCGCCCTGCGGTTCAACCCATTCCATCAGCGGTTCTTCAGCCATCCAATCACGCATGATCTGCAGTCGCTGCTGGATCATCGTCTTGATCCGCGCCAGATGGTCATCTTTATTCAGCAGGTATTGATAGGCTGCCGTCTCATCTAACACCGAAGTATTGATGAAGATTTGCTCTTTCGCGGCCAGAAAAGTCTCACGCAGCGCATCGTCCTGCGTAATCAGCCAGCCCAGCCGGATGCCCGGCAGGCCGTAGGTCTTAGAGAGCGAAGACACGCTGATCACCCGCGAGGACAGCGATGCCGCAATCGGCAGGGTCGCTGTGTAGCCCATCTCGCGATAGGTCTCATCCACCAGCAGATAGCAGCCTTTCGCCTCAATGATCCCGATCAGGCGGCGCAAGTCAGATTCAGGAATCATGCTGCCCGTCGGGTTATGGGGCAGGGTAATGCTCACATAGCGCGTTTCCGGGCGGATACGTGCGGCGAGGGTATCAACATCCAATCGGTAGCCGCCTTCAAAGCTGAGGGGATGAAACTCAACATTCGCGCCAATCTGCCGTGGGGTTTCGATATTGGTGGCGTAATTTGGGAAAACCACCACCAGATGATCGCCAGCGTTCAGCAGCGATGTCGCCACGATGAACAATGCCGCCGCCGCGCCCACAGTGGTTATCACCTGTTCGGGATGCAGACCCGGCGATGACGACGCGATAATCTCGCGCAGGCCGGGCTTGCCTAGATGATCATCATAAGACAGCACCAGATCGTTTAGATTCAGGTTGAGGTCACGAAACAGCACATCGGCAATCGAGCTTTCAGCCAGATTGCAGGCGATGCGCCCGTATCCCGTTTGCTCAGGGCTTTCAATCTCAATTGGCATGCGACGATAACGCATGATGAACCTTCCTACCTAAGCGGAGATTTAGCGCGCGGGTAAGCGCAGTCTAAGAGACATAGGGATGCGACATGCCGCATCCTCCGGGCAAAAATGCCCTTCACGCTATCGTCTTTCCCTCAGCCTTTTTGCGCCTAAACTGTAGTTCTAGGTACGGTTTTCTGCCGTTGGTTCAACGATCACTTCGATAAAATCAAACTTCGCCCTGAATTTCGTCGTCTTTTTGCCCAGCGGCGCCAACTGCAGCTTTTCAATCAAGTAGACGCGCGTGCCCAGTCCATCAAGGTTAAAGCAGGTGACCACCCGTTCCTGAGCCTGTGCGTTACGAAAATAGGCCATGCTGCCTTTCGGATCCATCCGCCGCAGTTTACGCTTGGCGCTGCCATATTTCCGCTTCTTCAGGTCATTCAACAGGTC
>JACSRP010000117.1 GCA_014879665.1 Anaerolineae bacterium
AAAGATCACTGTTCGCATCGTCTCATGGCGATGGGCTTAAGCCAGCGAAAAACGCTGCTGGTGCTGTATACATTTTGCGCCCTGTACGGCGGGCTTGGCTTCATCGTCAGCACCGCGCCAGCGGAAATAGCCTTGATCGTCGGCATCGCCGGTCTGTTGGGCATAGCCGCTTTCTTTGTCTTCCTAATGTGGGTGCGTCGTAACTATCAACTCGCGCCAAAAACAGCATCTTCACCTTGACACCCCCGCGCCCTTTGCTAAACTAACCTGCATGCGCCTCGGTAGCTCAGTTGGTAGAGCAATGCACTGAAAATGCATGGGTCGCCAGTTCAAGTCTGGCCTGAGGCACAGACAGCCGTCCTTTTCACAGGGCGGCTGTTTTTATTTCCCGCGAGATTTCGACGGCAAAACCGTATTAACCTCACCTCCAACTCGCGTTAAGATAAACTGGAGGATTAAATCTCAGAGGGCACACTTCATGCTCACTCACAAATCATTACGTCGTATCACGCTCGTCTCCATCACTGCCATATTGCTGGCAGCCACCAGCGCTGCCGCACAGAATACCCCCATTCGCCCCGGAGACTGGATCATCGGGCGCATTGACTCATCAATTCCAGCCTCAAGCTTTACATTGGATGTTGAAGAATTTTCAGCACTGCAAATCCGCGCCCTCAGCCTCACGCCGGGGCTGGATTTAGACTTGTCACTCGCTTCACCCGATGGTTCAGAGCATGTCCCGCGTTTGGTGTGGGCAGTCAGCCCCGCCGATACCGCGTTCGATGCAGCCTTCGACAGTCAGGGAACATACACGCTGACGGCATCCGCTGCTTCCGGCGGCAACCCGCTGGTCGCGCCGAATGGCGAATTCATGCTGCAAGTGGCAGAAACCACATTTCCAACAGACGCGCCGCCGCTTGCCGGAACGGAAGAAGTGGTGGATGCTTTCGCAGACGCGCCCGCCTTCCGCAGCATACCCTTAAGCATCAACTGTCCGGCGGCGATTTCTATCGCCAATGCCAGTGATACCGGTGCGCCATTTGCCATTCGCATTTCTGGCGATCAGCAAATGCAGGAATACAATGGCAGTTTAGAAACACGTTTCATCATTCCCGCGGGCACAGAAACGACACCCGTAGTCGAGATCAAGCCGCTCTATACCCTGTTTCCGGCGCGGGTGCGCATCAGCACAGGCTGTGCCTCAGAAGTTTCCTCACAGGCAGATGCACTTGCCGCCTTGCCCCCGCCGCTGCTCGCACCGACCTTTGCCCCGCCTGCGGGCCAGTTGATGATCATCGCCGCTGGCGGCAGCATCGAATACGGGCAGGGTTTCGTCGGCACTGTGGCTGAAGGTTCACCCCTCACCAGCTATAGTTTTGAAGGCCTCGCGGGGGATGTCGTAACTGGCGAAGCCATCGGCCTCTCGCCAGATATGCAGTTAGGCATAGCCATTTTGTCGCCTCAAACCGCGCCCATCAGCTACAGCGCCGGCATCCCCTTCAGCTTCACCGCATCAGAAGCCGCGGCATCGGTAGTCTTGCCTGAAGACGGCACCTACTCGCTGCTGGTCAGTTCGCAGGGGGCAGGTGGGGCGTATTTGCTCCGTCTCAGCGGCGGCGCACCCTTTACCCACGATGCCTTAACCGTCGGTCAGCCGTTCACCGTCACCAACGATACATTCATCGTTGCCGGGGCAGACCCTTTCCGTCTCAGCGCCACCGCCCCCGAAGCTTGTCTGTCCGTCTTCAGCATCACGCCAAACACCCCTTTTAGTGGTTATATGACGCTGCGAGATCTATCCGGTCAACTCGTGATGGGTGCGCGTGAAATAGGGGATGGGGGAGTATTAGCAGTTTTGCCTCCCAACAGCGGAACATATACCGTCAATATACAGGCAGATGATATGGCGCAGGATATTGCCTTAACGCTCGATCTTTCGTGCATCGAAGCCAGTGCCGCCTATAACGCTTCTTAACAATTACCCACACCTCAAACAAAAAAACGCCGCTTAATTTCTGAAGCGGCGTTTTACTTTATAGATTGCTGTTGTTGATGTTATAGCCTGTAGACGTGCGAACCTGCCATCGGGCGCATAATCCCCTAACGGCTGCGATGCGGAAGCCGGCGATACACCGCCAGCCCGGTTTCAAACAACACTGCGTATGCAAAGTAAACAAGGGCGAACAGCAGCATCAAGCTAAATAGTATCGAAATAAAATTGACCATGTGGTTGCCTCCAGCGAATTTAACCTGCGTTACTAGAAGTCTTCCACGTGGGCGCCCGTGCTTCAAATAAAAAAGCCGTAGTCCCTGCGTATTGTTAAGACCATTTAATCTTATGTTAAAGAAGGTTAAATGTAAAGGGGTTACACGGGGAAATTTATTTAAGAAAGCATTAAAGCATCATCGCGATACCACGCCCCGAATACGCCCGGCATAATGGGATTCGCGGCCCAATTTTCGCCCTTCACCCGTGCAAATGTGTCGTAAAAGTGCCATGATTGGATACGTCTTCACGTTTTGCAACGAGGTTGCAAGCACCTATTGTAAGGAGTAAGAAGGATGCAATTCTGGCAAATTCTCGATTACGCGCACTCCGGCTTCCGCTGGATTGTGATGCTGGCCGCGGTGGTGGCGCTGGTCTACATGATCTACGGGCTGGTCACCCGCCGCGCTTATGACCGCAGAGCCGGGTTGGTGATGACTATTTTCGTGCGCTGCATTGAAATTCAGTGGCTGCTAGGCCTCATCTTGATTGTGCTTAAGGCCATCGCCCTCGGCGGATTCCTGCCGGCGTGGTGGGGGCACCTGATTCTGATGACTGTCGCGGTGGTGGTTGCCCACATGTACATGGGCTTCAAACGGCGCCCGGATAACATCCGTTACGTGATCGGGCTGGTGGCGATTATCGCCGTTCTGGTGCTGATCATCCTCGGCGTGATGGCGCTCGGCGGCAGTCGTTGGGGCATGCCCACGGCACCGGAAACCGCTGCGCTTATCCACATCGTCTAGATTGAGTTAGCGCCCTATCGCCCACGTAAACAGATTGGGGAGTAAGAGGATTGAGGACTTCAACCTTTAACGCCGGTCACATTCTATTCAAAAACGATCTCCCCCTTCTCATCATACGCCTCCGCCATATATAATCGCGGGTACTATGTTCTCAGAAGTGTGTACGATTGCGCCTCCTTCGTGGAG
>JACSRP010000063.1 GCA_014879665.1 Anaerolineae bacterium
GTGGGCATTTAGCTCACTGACTGTATCCATCGTTGGCGTTCCGGTCTCAATCGTGATCTTCAGCATATTGTTCGCGATCAGCACCGCAGCGGTAATCGGGATTCGGCGTGATCACATTAAAACTGCGCTCAATCGCGCTAGCGCATGGCTAAAGCTGCACGGCAAGCGGTTGAAGCCTGAATCTGCGCCACGCCCTATCAGAGTCTCTACGCTTGACGAAGCAATGTCCCAACCTAGGACGACTATTTCTGCTCAGGGCTTAACTGCGCTGGCAATGCCCACAGAAGCACAAGTTCAAAGGGCAAAAGCCTTCCACATCATGCGCATCCGCCCGGATCGTGATCGGCTTCCGCCATCAATGCGAACTCCTGAAGGCACAGCTATTTCCGATACACCCCTCGCGGAGGACTTGACGTTAAGTGGCCGCAGAGAAATGCCCACTTCATTTAATGCAATCGGGCAGGTCAAGGGTAAGCCAGCAAAAGGGAGCAGCTATGTTCCGGTGGAGCGCCCGGATGGCCGAGTCAAACGTTATTTTGTGGTCAGCAGCATGCACGAACCTAAAGGTACGCTCAAGCGCGACACAGCGCTGCCGCCGATGGATTTAATGCGCGATGTCACTTTGAATTTGCCGGATGAGCGCGAAATCAACAACAACGTCGTGCTGATTGAAAACACACTACTTGAATTTGATATTGATGTAGATGTTGCCGATGTCAAAGTTGGGCCAACAGTTACCCAATTTGCGGTACAGCCCTACCGTGAAAATGCCAATGACGGCGGCGAAGTAACTTTCAGCCGCACGCGAATCAGCAAGATTGCTTCCCTTTCGAGCGATCTTGCGCTTGCACTTTCGGCTAGACGCTTGCGCCTTGAAACGCCGATTCCTGGCACCAACACCATTGGCATTGAAGTTCCAAATCATAATCCCAGCACCGTGGCGCTGAGGTCGGTCTATGAAAGCAAGATGTATCAGGACGAAGCTGCGCGCCAGAAATCGCCGTTATTTGTTCCACTAGGGCGCGATGTAGCCGGCGCGCCCGTAGGCATCAATCTTGCGCAGATGCCCCATATGCTTGTAGCAGGCACGACAGGCTCAGGAAAATCTGTCTGTATCGCAGCTCTGGCCGCCGCTTTGATTCTCGATAACACACCGGCCACCGTGCGAATGGTTATGCTTGATCCCAAAATGGTTGAGTTAAGCCGCTTTAATGGTATTCCCCATTTGCTAGGTCCGGTAGAGACGGATCAAGAACGAATGATCGGCGTACTGCGCTGGCTGACGAGAGAAATGGATCGCCGCTACAAGGTTCTAGAAGAACATTCGTCCCGCAATATTGATATTTACAATTCACGTCTGGGGCGCCGCCGAAAAGAAGATCACATGCCCTATATCATGATTTTCATAGATGAAATTGGCGACCTGATGCTTAGCCAACCTGAAGCTACTGAGAAAACTGTCGCGCGATTGGCGCAAATGGCGCGCGCCGTGGGGATGCATATGATCGTTGCCACCCAGCGTCCCAGTGTTGATGTACTGACCGGTCTCATTAAAGCAAATTTCCCATCCCGCATCTCATTTGCCGTCGCCAGTGGTACCGACTCACGGGTGATTCTTGACGCAGTGGGCGCAGAAAACCTGATAGGTCGTGGGGACATGCTCTATCAGGCCGCTGATGCGATGGCGCCGCGTCGTCTGCAAGGATGTTTCATCTCTGATGACGAAGTTCGGGCAATCACCCAATACTGGAAAGATCGTGTGGCAGCACAGGGCGAGACAACCGGTCAACAGACACATCAGGCGGCGCCGTGGGAGCGCGGTTTAACCCGTCGTGAGTTCCTTTCCGAAACCGACCCTCTACTTGAGCAAGCAATCTCGATGGTCATTGCCGATCAAGAAGCTTCGGCTTCTATGATTCAACGAAAGCTAGGTATCGGTTATCCACGCGCAGCGCGCATGATGGACTTGCTGGTTGAATTAGGCATTGTCGGAGACTTCAAAGCAGATCGTCGCAGCCGTGAAGTGTTGATCAAGCCAGGCGAGGATGCATTCAAAGATTTGATTGATAAGCGAATGAATAAAGCCTAGCACCGCGTTTACGCGACCGGCTGAATCAAGTCAGGAGAATCTACTACCGCACGGTTAACCGCTTTTGAAACCTCAAATGCTGTGAGCGTATCGGGATCGAAGGGGCGAAGCAAATTTTTGAGCGCGTCAGTCGGTACTTCTTCATCCTGAAGCCACACAGCATAATCATCACGATGCAGAATGACCGGCATGCGATCATGAATATTCTTCATAAACGAATTGGCCGATGTCGTAATAATGGTGAATGTGCGCAAATCACGGCCTTCTCCATCGCGCCACACTTCCCATAAACCTGCCATCGCAAACAACGACTGTTGTTTTAGTTGAATATACATCGGATGTTTGCCGTCTTCGCACGCCTGCCATTCATAAAAACCGGTCGCCGGCACAAGACAACGGCGACGTTTGAAGGCGGCACGAAACGAGGGCTTCTCATCAATTCCCTCGGCGCGGGCATTAATCATTTTTGCGCCAATCGAAATTTCTTTTGCCCACGAGGGAATCAACCCCCAGCGATACATGACCAATTGATCAGGGTGTTCATTCGTAATTACGGGGGCTAGCTGTGTTGGCGCAATGTTATAGCGCGGAGAGAAATCAGCAGGTATTGATTCCAGATCAAATGCTTGTTGAATCACATTGGCATCGGCTGCGATAACAAAACGACCGCACATTTGCAGACCCTCATTGTGGCGACATAGCTTAATGCTTCATGCTAGACAACGCCCTATTTGTGACGTTAGGCTAGCGTTTGGCATTTTTCGTTGTTTTGTCGTCATGCCCTAGTTCCGCAACTTGCCTGATTAAAGCAAGCGCAGCCAGCCCGAGGGTTATTAGATCACCCGTCTTTGGTGATGAAGGTTGCCCGATAACGCGAACATCTTCCTCAGCAGTACGCGTAAAGAAATAAGCGGAAAGCAAGCCAAACAGCAGCCCGATAACCCCACCAATCGCATAATAGCGAGTCTTCCAGGTAGGCGAAGGCGTTACCGGTGTACGAACGACTACTTCAGGAATGATCGTTCTTTCATTCGAAGTTGCACGTGCCATCAGAGAAGTTCCTCTCGTTTCTTCTTACGGTTAAAGGCATTGTTCAACCACATTTCTAACGGCGCTGTTTTTGCGCCAAAGTTTGCGGCTTGCTGATTGATTACATCAGAAGTATCAACGACTTTATCGCGCGCCGTAATAGTCAATTCTTCTGCTTTTCGCATAGGGCTGTGAATGATGTGATTTAATCGCCCCATTCCGTATACGCCAGCAACCATTATCAGCACCAGCATAAACGTCAGGATGACCATCGGGCAAATCATGAGAACTGTCACCAATAAATTTGCGCTGAGATTTGTGCGGGGAACAAAGGCGGCGATAAGTGTTAGCACCAGCAGCCCGGTGAAACCAAGAACTAACGGCAGTAGTATTTCCAGCCGGTAGGTACGCCGAATCCGTTTTTGAGTTTGTGCCAACCGTTCTTCTCGTGTTGGTCGCATGCTCTGACCTTCCCTCGCAGCCAAACAACAGGTAACATTCATTGTACAGATAACCGGAAAGACTAACAACGGAGTGAGCCATGACCAATTTGCATCTTGAGGGGGAAGTACATGCCGCGCTCGCAGAAAATAGGCCGGTTGTAGCACTAGAGAGCACCCTGATTACCCACGGGCTACCTTACCCGGATAACGTTAACACAGCATTGGCAATGGAAAAGGCTGTCCGCGAAGGTGGCGCAACCCCTGCAACTATTGCTGTTATCGGCGGCGAAATTCGCGTCGGGCTAAGCGCATTAGAGATTGAGCAGCTTGCCCACGCTATAAATGTACGCAAATGCAGCCGCCGCGACATCGCTATTGCAGTTGCCAGGGGGGAAACCGCCGCAACCACCGTCGCTGGAACCATGATCGTTGCGGCAATGGCTGGAATTCGCGTTTTTGCTACCGGTGGCATTGGTGGGGTGCATCGCGGGCATCCATTTGATGTTTCAGCAGACCTGATTGAGCTAGGGCGTACACCTGTAGCAGTGGTATGCAGCGGCGCAAAATCCATTCTAGACCTGCCATTAACGATGGAAGTACTCGAAACACACGGCGTCCCGGTCATCGGCTACCAGACGGATACCCTGCCAGCATTTTATGCCCGCAGCAGCGGCCTACCGGTTGATATTAGAGTAGAAACGCCTGAAGAAGTTGCTGCGATCATCATTTCAGCTGGCCGGCTAAACATGAAACATGGCATTCTTATCGGTGTGCCAGTACCCGGCGACGATGAACTTGACGCCGCAATCGCTGAACAGATCATTGAACAGGCCACAGCAGACGCTGAGGCACAAGGCGTAACCGGTAAAGCAGTTACCCCGTTCGTGCTGGCGCGCGTTGCAGAATTAAGCGGCGGCAAATCACGAGAGGCAAACACCTCACTGCTGGTCAATAATTCGCGGACTGCGGGTGCAATTGCCAGCGCATTAGCCATCAATGAAGACGATCTCGATGAACTTGACCGGGACATGTAGAAGGTCAGCGTGATATTAAGTGCGGTCGAAATTACAGATCGTATGATAGATACCCCGATAGTGCCGCTACGGGCAAAATCAGGCGTGTAACTGTTATAATCTTTATTCTGTTCGGCAGTATTATGGGAAGCAGTGAAAGATGCGGATTCGCATCGAAGGTAAAACACCTCTCAGCGGAAAAATTCACCCGTCAGGCAATTCAAATTCCGCACAGGCATTGGTCGCGGCTGCCCTACTGGGCGATCAGCCCATCACGCTGCGCAACTATCCCGATACGATCAGCGCCCGGCGTATGGTGACTCATGCTCAAGAATTAGGGGCAACGGCCGAATGGTCTGATAAAAGCACGGTTACCATCACCGCCAACCAACTAACACGGCGCACACTCGATCAAAACGAAACCGATTCCTCGGTTGGCACTTTGCTGTTTGTTGCTCCACTCGTGTGCCGTCGTGGATATGCTCGTCTTGAACTCGATTATCCCTTAAATCGCATTCGCACCCACCTAGACGCGCTGCGTGATCTGGGAATTGATGTACTGGTAAGCAGCGGCGCAGTGGATTTGAAATCCAGCACATGGGAACAAAAAGATATTCTACTCACGCAGACCAGCGTCACAGCAACCGCTATCGTGATGATGCTGGCTGCATATTTAGGTAATGAAACGACTATTCGTAATGCAGCCAGCGAACCCCATATCGAGGATTTAGGCGGCCTGCTAAACGATATGGGCGCAAGGGTCGAGGGGCTTGGTTCAAACGTGCTGATCGTACACGGGGCAGAATTGCACAACAGCGCCAGTTACACCGTGAGCTACGATCATATCGAAGCTGCTAGTATCGCCGCTGTTTGTGCCGTCACCGGTGGGCGGGCACAAATTGAAGGGGTGCAGCCCAAACATATGCGGCTCATTTCCCGCATCTTCTGGCGATTAGGCATAAACTTCGATCTCGATGATGGCACGCTCTATGTATCTAAACATGAAAACCTGATCGTTTCCAACCGTGAAGAAGATGTAGATGCTTCGATTGAAACTGCACCGTGGCCGGGTTTTCCGTCCGATCTGGTGGCAGTTGCTACGGTTGTCGCCACGCAAGCGCGCGGCACTTCGCTTATTCATGAAAAGTTATTCAGCAATCGCCTATTATTTGTGGACAAGCTGAAATCAATGGGCGCACAAATTGTATTGTGCGATCCCCATCGTGCAATCGTGGTCGGCCCTACCCCGCTGCGTGGCACCTATATGGATACGCCGGATATTCGTGCTGGAATGGGAATGCTGGCCGCCGCTCTCATCGCGGATCGCACAACGGTGATTGATAACGCGCAGGTGCTGGATTACAGCTTCAGCAATATTCTCGAAAAGCTAACATCGCTTAACGCAAAAATTACCATCGAACATGATTGAAACACACACGCTGCAAATCGGGGCGTTATCGGTGAACTATCACACCACGCCAGTGCTAGACAATGAATCGATTCCGATTCTGGCCTTGCATGGTTGGGGCGCATCCAGCGAATTAATGCTGCCAGTCATTGAACGGCTGGAACGGTTAGGCTATGCTGCATTTGCGCCTGATCTGCCCGGTTTTGGTGAAAGCTCCCTCCCTCCGGTCAACTGGTCGGTGCTTGACTATGCGAAGCTGGTTATACAACTACTGGATGCACTCTCGTTGCCGCGTGTGCATTTAATTGGTCACTCATTTGGGGGGCGGTTAGGGCTAATACTTGGCGCTGACTACGCAAATCGCATCAAGCAACTAGTATTAGTGGACAGCGCAGGTGTGCCTGATAAATCACCATTTCACGTACAAGCCCGCCTCAAGGCATACAGAACTACCCGCCGCGCCTTAAACAGTATTGGCGCAAAAGATACGGCTGAACGTTTGAGTACGTGGTATCGTGAACGCTACGGGTCAGCCGATTACAAGAACGCCGGTGCGCTGCGCGAGATATTTGTGCGCGTTGTCAATGAAAACCTGCTGCCCTATGCAGAGCGTGTTAGCCGCCCAACGCTGCTGATCTGGGGCAGTGAAGATGCGGATACACCACTCTGGCAAGGGCAAATGCTGGAGAAAACCATTCCCGATGCTGGGCTGGTCACCTTGAATGGTGCCGGTCACTATAGTTATCTGGAACGCATTGATGAATTCATGACTATCATTAATCATTTTTTCAAAGCTACGACATGATGCAAATCCTGATCATTTTACTGGTCACCATCTGGGCAGCTGGTACTTGCTACCGGCTCTATTTGCTCGCCCGTTTCTACCAGATTGAAGAATATAAATCCGGGCGCTTCATTCGCTGGCTCTTTCAAAGCCGTCAGCGTTATCTACCCACTCGCCCGGCAGTAGCAGCGCTGCTTGGCGTTTTGTTCCAGCTCTTTTTTGCTGAAGGTGGTGTGTTTTTACCGCTGGTCATTGGCCTGATAGCCGGACTAACGGCCATTTACCCGCCTGCAAAAAGTGAGGTTAAGAAAAAATTCATCCCTACTGCGCGGGCAAAGCGACTGCTGGTCGCCTCCTGTACAATTGCAGTGCTGGTCGCTTTCCTCTTGTACCTCACCGCTTCAAAATTACAGCATGTATCTGAGACCATCACTTTTGGCGCTATCACTGTGGGCGGGGCAGCCATCTTCCTACTCGCCCCTTTCTGGTTGATGATTGGAAATATGCTGATGACGCCGGTTGAGGCCTTTCTAAGGCGGCGTTTTGTTAATACAGCGCGTAAGGTGCTTGAAGAAACTCGCCCGATGGTCATCGGCATTACCGGCAGCTATGGTAAAACCACAACGAAGTCATTTGTCGCGCACATCCTCAATGGGCGCTATAAGACATATCCCACGCCGAAAAGCTATAACACGCTTATGGGGATTTGCCTCGCTATTAACCGCGATCTGGCAAATGACCGCAGTATTGAATACTTCATCGCAGAGATGGGCGCCTATATTCCCGGCGAAATCAAACAAATTGCGGAACTGACGCATCCCACACAGGGCATTCTGGTTGAAATTGGCCCGCAGCATCTGGAGCGCTTCGGCAGCATCGAAAATGTTGCTATTGCCAAATATGAACTGATAAGCGCGCTACCTCCAGATGGCGTCGCCTACTTTAACTGGGATAATCCCCATGTTCGCACCGCATATGAACGCGGCTATCCACAAACGCGCATTGCCGTTTCACGTCAGATTGATCTCGAAAACACGCCAGCAAATGGCCCCCGATTCATTGCATCAAATGTTAAAGAAACACTTGAGGGACTCTCGTTTCTGGTTACCGACATCGAAACTAATGAAACTCAGGAATTCTTTACCCCAATTCACGGACTCCATAATGTCACCAACTTGCTTTTGGCGAGTGCCGTCGCTGTGCACGAAGGCATGGCATTGAAGGAAATAGCGCGGAGGGTTAGTACTTTGCAACCCGCCGAAAGCAGATTGGCGATACAGATAACGCAAGCAGGTATTACGATCATCAACGATGCCTACAGCGCTAACCCGGTAGGCGCATATAGCGCGCTCAATACGCTTAAACTATATGAGCATGGCAGGCGGTTGCTGATTACACCCGGTATGGTGGAGCTTGGCGAACTGATGGAATCGGAGAATCGCAGGTTAGGCGAAGCGGCAATTACTGCTGCAACCGATATTATTCTCGTTGGAGACCAACAAACGAAGGCCTTTCAAGATGGGCTGCGCGCTGCCGGCTTTCCTGTAGAGCGCTGGCAGGTGGTCGAAACCTTAAGTGACGCTATCGGATGGTATCAGTGCAACTTAAGCGCCGGGGATACCGTATTATTCCTGAATGATCTGCCCGATACATACCTACACTGATTGATGGAACTTACACAAACCCTGATGCTATCCATCGCCGTCGCGGCGATGATTTGCGGCATTTTGCTAACTTTTATCCCATTCATCCCCGGCGCAGTAATCGTTTGGGGGATCGGCATTATCACTGCCTTTGCCGATCATTTTGATCGGATAACGGTGCTGGCAGCGATCATCATGACGGCACTCATGATTTTATGCGAAACCCGTGATTTCTGGCTTCCGATATTCGGCGTTAAAATGGCGGGACTTTCCTGCCTGACCTCGATTGGCGCTATGATTGGTGGAGTGGTGGGCGCATTTGTAATTCCGCTGCCAATCGTTAATGCTCTCATTGGCAGCGTTATTGGGGCAGTGATTGTTGAGTTATTCAGCGCACGAAAGATAATCCGTGGCGTAAGGGCGGGCACAACCGCCGCCACGATCTTTCTTATCAGCTATGTGTTCGAACTGATTACGGTATTTACCATTTTCATTGTGTTTTTGCTGAGCATAGCACTCACGCAATAATTATCAGGAGCGTCAATGAGCGCCAACCGCCGACAAACATTAGGCGTCATTTTCGGTGGACGCAGTGTTGAACATGATGTTTCGGTTGTAACCGGCCATCAAATCATGAATGCTTGCGATCCCGCCCGTTACGACATCATCCCTCTGTATATTGACAGAGATGGTCGTTGGTTTACGGGCGAACCACTGCGCGATTTAAAGAGCTTTGAGAAAGATATTCCAGCGCTGCCGGGCGTACAAAACGTCGTACTTTCGCCAGATGTTCGCCAGCACGGGCTGATCATTAACCCACTGCCCACCGGCTTATTCGCCAAAAGCCAATCACTGCGATTAGATGCTGTCTTTCCTGCTGTTCATGGTTCGCATGGTGAGGATGGTACATTGCAGGGATTATTTGAACTTACCGATATTCCTTATGCCGGATGCGGTGTCATGGCTTCCGCAGTGGCTAACGACAAATGGATCTGCAAGCAGGTTTTACAACAAAACGGAATACCTGTCGTTGAAGGGTTACTGGTACACCGCCGCGACTGGGAAAACGATCCTGATGCGATTGTGACAAAGATACTGAACGCTTTCAATTTTCCAGTATTCATCAAACCGGATACGCTTGGTTCCAGCATTGGCATTGGCCGCGCGGAAGATGAAAAATTACTCAGAGTCTATATTGATGTCGCCACGCAACTTGACCGGCGTGTCATTATCGAAAAAGCTATCACGGATTGCGTGGAGATCAACTGCGCTGTTCTGGGCGATAATCGCACGGTGCGTGCATCAGTCCTAGAGCAACCAGTGTCATGGGAGCAATTTTTGACATACGAAGAGAAATATTTGCGCGGCGGCGAAGGCATGAAAAGCGCAGATCGACTCATTCCTGCCCCATTAACACCGGAACTTACGGAACGCATTCAGCAAACAGCATGTGACGCATTCAAGGCTATAGATGGTCGGGGTACTGCCCGTATTGATTTTTTGGCGCGTCCTGATGAAGGCGTATTCTACCTGAACGAGATCAATACAATGCCAGGATCGCTGGCGCTGTATCTGTGGCGGGAGACAGGAATGAGCGCGGCTCAGGTTATTGATAAACTGCTAGATTTAGCGCGTGAAGCTCAGACAGAAAAACGACGCAGCACTTACAATTACAAGACCAACTTGATCGCACTTACCGCTTCACGTGGCGTAAAAGGATTAAAAGGTGCAAAATCCGCACGCTCAAACAATTCATTGTGACTAAATTCGCGCTTCATGCGGGTCTAGCATAGAATTCTCTGATGGATCACTAAACGCGAGAGGGAACTACGCTTGCATTTGAAACTTCGTATTTGCATTGGCCTACTCATCATTACAATATCAGCGGCCTGTTCTCGCCAGCCTGACGTATTGGTTATGGCAGCGACTAGCACGCCACAGGGCGCTGTTGTACCCACTCGCGCCCCAACGCTCACCCCTGAAGCAACAGCAACATTAGCGCCTACAACTACACTTTCGTCTACGACTGAACCGACCCCTACTGATACAACGGCGCCAAGCGATACCGCTACACAAACGATTGAATCTACTGTAACACTGGCTGTTTCTGCCTCAACACCAACTATTACCGCTGCTAACGACGACATTGACGGTGATGGTTTGAGTTTTGAACAGGAGCAAGCGGCGGGAACGAACCCGGAAATGCCGGATACAGATATGGACGGCCTATCTGATGGTGAAGAAATCACCGAATGGAATACAAATCCACTGGAGATTGATACAGATGGTGATTTATTAAGCGACGGAGAAGAACTTACTACCTACGGCACCGACCCCACGAATCGCGATACCGATAATGATCAGCTATCGGACGGTGACGAAGTTCAAATTTACGGTACTGATCCACTTCGTAATGATACAGATGGCGACACGCTGGTTGATGCTCTTGAAGTAGAACTGGGAACTAATCCAACCCTACTTGATACAGACGGGGATGGTCAGCCCGATGGCGTTGATCTATCACCGTTGATAAATAATATCCAGACCAGCACGCCAACGGTCACGCCGATTCCGTTGGCTAATACCAGCGGGCTGCGTTACCTGAATTCTACTGCCTTTATGCCTGCTTTCCTGACCGGTGCAATTTCAGCGGGAGATACCGTCGCTGGCGCTATTACCAACGCGCAGCCATTTGTGCTGTATTCGCTTGAAACAACCCCGGGCACGAGTATTAACATTACGATGGACGGAGCAGCACCCAGTGGCAGTGATTTCTACCCGCGAATTGTCGTTATCGATCCGAAAGGGCGAGAAGTTGCGCGCACCTCTGATTATAGCGTTGCTTCACGGGCTGTGATTGAGGGATTAATGCTGGATGAAGCCGGGACATACATGATTGCTGCCTCGCGGGTGGGGGGACAATTCGGTTATACCTATGGAGATTTCGAACTGGCGATAGAAACTGCTGTTGAGGGTCAAAGTCAGACAGGTATTCTCAGCCAACCGATCATCTATGACAACGAAGTGACCGGCGAAATTGATGACAATGTCAATGAACACATTTACACACTGCATGGGCGTGAGGGGGACACCGTTACCATAAGCATGAACACGGTATCGGGCAATCTTGATCCACGCCTGATGCTTACGGATAATCTTGGAAATCCTCTGGTCATGCGTGACGATGATTACGAGGCGCTGTCATTTAACAGCATGATTGACGGTTATGTTCTTCCGCATTCAGGGTATTACTCAGTCGTAGCAACACGATATGAATCAAGAAACGCCCTTGAGGGGACGTACAGCCTTTTGATTGAACTCACCTCACAACTTCCCTCCGGCGAATCTCATCAAATTGAGGCTCCATTAGATTTCATCAATTCGATAGCGCTCCGTACAGACCTTGAATACTATGCAGAGTTTTCAGCGGGTGATGCAGTTGATGACGACAAGAATGAAGTCCGGCTAGATACGCTGCTAACTTTCTATCTTCCGCCGCTTGAAGAAACGTTTGAACTAAGCTCCGCAAGGCTAAATCTTGAGCCATGCCTAGAACGCAATCAAGGATTTGCTGCGCTAGGCGAGCTTTCAATCTTGGAAGATGCTTACGGCTCACTGTCTGACGATCATGATTTTACGCGGCCTGCTGCTGGCTCCAGCCTGATTTCGCAAACTTCATCATGCAGCCCGGTAGATCTCACAGATGCGGTTCGAAACGCTTACAACGCGGGACAATCCACATTGCAGGTTCGCCTAACTTTCCGAACACCAACTCTCAACGGGCAACCTGACAGCGTGGTCTTTACGCCCCTGTTGATCCTTGAACCTGCTGAATGAAGCGATACCCGATTCCATATTCGCTTTGAATATAGGTCGGATTTTTGATGTCTGGCTCAATTTTACGGCGCAGGTGTGACACATAAATGCGCGGATAATGGTGCTCGCGCGTATATTCGAATCCCCAAACCTGCTCCAGCAGCTGCTGAAACGTAAGCACAACGCCGGGGTGCTGTACCAGCAGTGCCAGCAGTTTAAACTCCGTGGGGGTCAGGCGAATTTCACGATCATGAATTCGCACTCGCCGCAGTGGAATATCCACATACAAATAGTCGTCCTGATAGGATGTTGGCAGATTTAGATTAGGATCATACGCATTGGCACGGCGCAGCAGCGCCCGCACCCGTGCAAGGAACTCGTTAGTGCGAAGGGGCTTAATCATAAATTCATCTGCGCCAATATTAAGGCCTTGCACAATATCTTCTTCGCTAACCGCGTGCGCAGTAATCATCAAGATAGGCGCGTTTGAAACTTCGCGGATACGCTGGCATACAGTGCGCCCATCCATCAACGGCAAGGCGATATCCAGTACAATTAGATCGGGGCGATGTGAATTAAACATCCGTAGGCCTTCAAGGCCATCGCGGGCAGTCATGACCTCATAGCCCTGCCCCTTCAAATCAAGCTGCAGCAGCCGGGAGAGAGACTTATCATCATCAACAACGAGAATATTCGCAGTCATTATTCCAAATCCTTACAGCCCGATTATTCGAACCGTATGATTATCGCTCACCTATTTTATCATGCTGCTTAGAAGGATACGAAGGAAAGATAATATGCTCGGCAAATGCTCGCTGTTGAGCCGCCGCTATTCAATATGTTATCCTAGCTGTACTTAGAAAGTTTTTAGGCAGCAGCGTGCCATATCAATCTAGCGGCGGACGCCGTAACAACGTACAACTTGGCGTGGGACAGTCCATCTGGGCAGGCACACCACCGCCCGCTATTCCAGAACGTGTACTGGACGGGATTCCCGGTTTTCTTGCATGGTTGGCGCTGCTTTTGTGCATTGCTGCCGCCGTTGCTTTCCCCCGTACCTTACTGCTGGTTGCCGTCGCTTTTGCTGTGTATAACGCAATCCGCTTTTCTCTAGCAGGCATTGCCAACGTCATTGGCATGAAGCAAATCAAGAAATGGGGACAAACTGATTGGTGCGAGTATTACCTCGCCCACAAGACTGAAGTTGCACTTGAATGGGAAGATGTACTGCATGTGGTCATCGTTCCTAATTACAAAGAGCCTCTCCCCGTCCTTGCGCGAACACTCGATAACCTCGCCTGCCAGCATCAAGCCTACGAAAAAATCACGATTGTGCTGGCGATGGAAGCTGGTGAAGAAGGCTGTATTGAAAAAGCCGAAATTCTGCGGGCTAGCCACGCAAGTAAATTCAAGCACTTTTACTATACGGTGCATCCACGCGGCTTACCCGGCGAAATGCAGTGTAAATCGGCAAACCAGGCGTGGGCGGCCCGCTGGGCAAAACGCAAATTGGTAGATGAACTTGGCTACGACATTGACCATATCGTCGTTACGACGATGGATGCCGACACCCTATGGCATGAAGACCACTTTTATTGTCTGACCGCGATGTTCGCGCTGAATCCAGATCGTGGGCTGCGATTCTGGCAAGCGCCAATCCGCTATCACGGCAATATATGGGAAATCAACCCTTTGCTGCGTATCGTCAATGCCTACTCGACGGCGCTGGAACTCGCATATCTCGCTGCACCGTGGTGGAAACCGCTGCCAATGTCATCGTATTCGCTCAGCCTACGATTGCTGGATAACAGCGGCTATTGGGATGCCGATGTGATCGCTGATGAATGGCATATGTATATCAAAGCCTTCTTCGCTCGCGGCGGGGAAATTCGGCTTGAACGTATATTTCTCCCTTTCCTCGCTCAGGCCGTCACTGGAAATACGTTGTGGGAAGCGCTGCGCAACCGTTACTTGCAAACATTGCGCCACGCATGGGGCAGTAAAGAAGTTGGTTATATGATCGCCAAAATGCTGGAACATCCAGAAATCGAATTTGGGCGTTCGTCCCGACTGCTGATACGTATTTCGCATGATATTTTACATGCCGGGCCGGGGTGGGTGATCATGACTGTTGGCTCACAGCTTCCCTTTCTATTTCACCCCGAACTGCTGCAAGCTATGATCGCCGAGGGCTTCAGCAATCCAGTATTCGTCATGATCCAGTTTGCTTTTCCGATCATTACCTTCTTAGGCATCGTGTTCTGGTATCAAGATGTAATGGCGCGACCACTCCGAATGCAAAAACAAACGCTCACAGATCGTATCTGGACGCTGCTCAGCTTTCCCGCTTTGCCGATCTTGACGCTATTTCTGGTGGCACTGCCCACGCTGCAGGCGCAAACACGGTTGTTGATCGGCGCGCCGCTGCAATTCCACGTGTCTAAAAAGACCTAGACCACTCAAGCATAGAGTAAATGCCGCGCATATTTACGGTTGGCTTTCATTGCAAATATGCTATAACCTACCTCTTTGCAATGTCTGATTATGGAGTTTCAAGGCAAATGGCAAAAGTCGGATATATCGGCCTCGGCATTATGGGCAGCGCTATTGCCCGCAACCTTATGAAAGCCGGTCATGAACTGATTGTACACAACCGCAGTCAAGCCATCGTGCGGCAGTTGGTCAGCGAGGGCGCAACAGCTGCAAGTTCCCCGAAAGAGGCCGCGTCACAGGTAGATTTCGTCTTTACCAATTTGCCGGATACGCCGGATGTGGAACTGGTTGTGCTGGGCGAAAACGGGATTATTGAAGGGGCGCATGCAGGGCTAGTCTACATTGATAACAGCACTATTAAACCAGAGAGTGCCCGCATGCTCTATGAACAGTTGAAAGACCGGGGAATACAGGCGCTGGATGCCCCGGTCAGCGGTGGCGACGTAGGCGCTCGTAATGGCACGCTAACGATTATGGTTGGCGGCGACGAAGATGCCTTCAAGCAAGCGGAACCACTGTTCTCGGCCATGGGTAAGGCATGGGTACTGGTTGGCGAGGCTGGCGCGGGGCAGATAGCGAAAGCATGCAATCAAATTATCGTCGGCGCACAAATGGCAGCATTGGCAGAGGCGCTCATCACTGCTCAAAAAGCTGGTGTTGATCCAATGCGGATGGTAGAGGCCATCAAAGGCGGCGCCGCGCAGATGTGGACGCTAGATGTAAAACCGCCGCGTTTGTTTGCTGGAAACCGGAATCCGGGGTTCAAAGCCTATATGCAGCATAAAGATTTAGGCATCATTATGGATACCGCCCGTACCTATGGCATTCCGTTGCCGGTGACAGCTGTTATCATGCAGCTATATACCGCGATGCTAGAGCAGGGTAACCGAGAACTAGATAACAGCGCCTTAATCAGCGTCTATGAGTCGCTTACGGGAATACATCTAGACGAGCCACTCCGTGAGTAGCGTATAATAGGCACATCGTATGCAAGATCAGAGAAAAGATAAATAGCGCGTGAAAGAACGAGTTCAAAAGTTGATGGCGAGTGCCAATATTGGTTCACGCCGCACTTCTGAGGAATTAATTGAACAGGGGCGTGTTCGTGTAAACGGGCAGGTCATCACATTAGGCGACAAAGCCGACTCCGAGACAGATATCATTGAGGTTGACGGTCAGCGCCTGCGTTTCGATAAAATCAGCAAGCGCTATATTGCGCTTTACAAGCCCAAAAATGTCGTTTCCACCAACGAGCCGCACGAGTCTGACGATCGCAAGACGGTTTTTGATCTTGTGCCTACAAGCGAGCATATGTTTTCGATTGGCAGGCTGGACGCAGACAGCGAAGGGCTGGTTGTGCTTACCAATGATGGCGACCTTGCCAACCGGTTAACACATCCTAGCTATCGCCATACTAAAACGTATCTAGTGACGGTACAGGGTGTACCTTCACCAAAGACTATGGATCGCTGGCAGCGGGGCATTGAACTTCAAGAAGAAGATGGACGAACGATACGCACTGCCCCCTGTGTCGTGCATATGTTCAAGAAATCTGGCGCGGTCAGCATACTACGGATCATCATGACCGAGGGTAAAAAGCGCCAGATTCGCCGCGTTGCCAATGCACTTGGTCATCCAGTTGGAAAATTGGTACGCACTGATATTGGCAAGTTATCCATAGAAGGCCTAAAACCCGGTGAGTACCGTGATCTAGATGATGAAGAAATCGAACTCTTGAGTACTCCATCACCCGAATACAAAATTTCGCGCCGCCCTGCCCCACGCCCGCGCCGTGAAGGCGACAGCAGCGATAGGCCGCGCCGCCCATCTTCAGGGCGAACCGGAGATTACAAACCGCGTAGTGAT
>JACSRP010000128.1 GCA_014879665.1 Anaerolineae bacterium
GCTTGGATTTTGCTGTCAATGCCGCTCAGCTTCGACCGAACGACTGCGCTCACATCGCCGCAGGTGGACACCGGATTAAACTTAAGCTCCAGCAGCGAACGGATTTCGTCTAATGAAAAGCCCGCGGCCTGCGCCTTGCGAATGAAATTCAGGCGGTCTACAGCCTGATCATCAAATAGACAGTAATTGCCTTCAGAGCGCGCGGGTTCCGGCAGCAAGCCGCAGCGCTCATAAAAACGCACGGTTTCACGATTTACGCCGCATTGTTGAGCTAATTTCCCACGGGTTAAGGCTGTCATAAGCCCCCTTTATACACCCTGTACTTAACTACAAGGTCAAGCCTTTTCTTTGACGCAACTACCCTAGGGGATTCTTACTAATCGGATTTTGCGCTGATTGCAGCATGACCGATTTCTTACTACACTTAATATAGTGCCCGGCGCGTCTGGCCGATGATTGGAGCCAATGGTATGAAACGCCGACAAATCCCCATATTCCTTTCCGCTTTGCTCCTCATATCTTCAATCAGCTATGCCCAGGATCAACCCATTGCTGAAATGACGCCAGAGAATGGGTTTATCGCTTTTTATTCACATCGGGATGGGAATCTGGAAATTTACGTGATGGGTGCTGACGGCAGTCATCCGCAGCGGTTGACCGTAAATACTGCTGAGGATCGGCACCCTTCGTGGTCGCCAGACGGCAGCCAGATCGCCTTCATGTCAGATCGAGACGGCAACCGAGAAATTTATGTGATGAATGCGGACGGGAGCAATGTGCGGCGGCTAACTCATAATGAAGCGTGGGATCGAACGCCGGCATGGTCGCCAGATGGAACGCAGATCGCCTTTCAATCTAACCGCGATGGCAACCCCGAAATTTATGTGATGAATATAGATGGGAGCAATCAACGCAATTTGACCCATAATCCGGTTGAGGATAACGTGCCGGCATGGTCGCCAGATGGGCGGCAGATTGTGTTTATCTCGAATCGCCGAGGCAACAATGATATTTATGTGATGAATGCGGATGGGAGCGCACAGACCCGCCTGAGCGACCACCAGCATGAGGAATACGCCCCGGCATGGTCGCCAGATGGAACACAGATCGCATTCGACTCGGATCGCGTTGGAAATACTGAAATTTACGTGATGGATGCCGATGGCCGTAATGTGCGCCGCTTGACGCGGGATGTCGCTGAAGATTATTCGCCGGCGTGGTCACCGGATGGGACGCAGATTGCGTTCTATTCAGGCCGAGACGGCAATACGGATATTTATATAATGGATGCAGACGGAGAGAATGTGCAGCAGCTAACGGATGATCCCGCGTGGGATGCTTCGCCTGCATGGTGGGGAGAGTAAGGGTGATTGCGGCAGCTGTTTCTCGAAACAGGTAAGGCTCATATTAGGGCATTCCGGATAGATGTGTGCTGTTAGCGATCTTCTGGAGAAAAAAGGAGATAAGTGCCGCGCTGCCAATAACGGCGTAATGCGGCACGTGGAATCACGCCAATCTGTGCATTGAAGTAAGTTTTGAGCGATATAGATGCTGGTCGCAACCCGGCGCTGGCCGCCATTTTTATGAGCGATTCATGCGTGAAACAATTGAGATGCTCTAAAGGTGCGACCGCGTTTAACTCACTCTTCTTTTTATGAGGTGAGATGTCCCACGTTTTAGTCTTTAATTTCTCTTTAATGTGCGCTCCATTGGGGACGCTAATTTTTACTATTCCTGTAGGCGATAATCCACGGCGTAGATGTTGCAGCGTTTCTAGAGGGCTGGTGAGATGCTCAAAGACCTGTTCTGTATTGATGAAGTCAAAGTTTCCTTCGGGCATGTTGCCCCAGTGAAATAACTTAACTCCTAAAGACTGCGCATGGGCTATCCGTGTTTCGGCCAGTTCGGCGCCATAAGCCTCAAAGCCCATCCCCTGTGCTAAGAAGCACCAATACCCCCAGCCCATGCCAAAATCTAGCACCTTAATCTGGCGTGGAGGGCGCTGAAAATGCTGAAGCATAAGCAGCATCTCCTGAACATTGCCCATGATCACCCTGCTGGTTTGTTTTTCTTGCGCTTTATTTAGCGAGCCTTCAGGATCAATCCATTCGTCGTACAGCTTCTGAAGCAAAAGATCGTTCGGAATATGCTTTTGATAGATCAATCTGCACTGGCCGCATTCGTTAAGGATATAGTCAGCATCATCAATATAGCTGACTTCAGCTCTACCGCCGTAAAACTGAATCAAATAATTCAGAAGGTCTGAATCGGCGTAGCGCTTGCTATAGATGGGCCGGGAATCCTGCGATAAACAGGAAGGACAGCAGTCACGGCTAATGAAGTATCGAGCCATCTTTTTGTATCTTCTAACCCAGCCGGAGAATGATATTTAAACTTTGGCGCGGCGAACTAAAGCCCTTAGCTGAGCGTAATTGTGCGTGATGATAGCGATAAGCGACTGAACCCACAAATTGCCTTGCTTAGGTGGGCTGCACAATCTTGTTTTCAATTGCCAGCGCCACGGCATGGGTACGGCTGGTGGTTCCCAGCTTCGCCAGAATACTGCTGACATGATTTTTCACCGTTGAACTGCTGATGACCAACTGTTCAGCAATTTCGCGGTTATTCAGGCCGCCCAGCATTAAGCTTAGCACTTCACGCTCACGAGCCGTCAGGTCAAAGCCGAGCGCGGGCGGGCGCGTGGTCGCGCGGATGAGTGCCTGTGCCGCCTCTGGCGCAAGCGTTGACTGCCCATCGCGCGCTTTGCGAATCGCATTCGCCAGCTCGTCTCCGGTCACGTTTTTGAGCAAATAGCCGGTTGCGCCAGCTTTCAAGGCATCCTGCACGTTTTCATCTTCGCTGAAACTGGTCAGGACGATGACGTGGGTATCAGGCACAGCGTTGTGTAATTGAACGGTCGCTTCGATACCGTTCATACGCGGCATGATCAGATCCATCAAGACCACATCAACGGGGGTGCGCCGGCAAAAATCAACGGCGGCCTGCCCGTTATTCGCTTCACCGATAACCTGAATGTCGTCAAAGTTATCGAGCAAAACCATTAAGCCTTTGCGTACCATGTCATGATCGTCAGTGATGAGTACACGAATTTTTTCCTGAGTAGACATCTGGTTACTCCTTCATTTTATGTGCGGCACGATCACGAAGATTTGGGTGCCGCTTCCCAGTTGTGACTGAACTTCAATTGCGGCGCTGATCTTTTCAGCGCGTTCACGCATGCCCGCCAGCCCAAAACTGCCAGAATAGGCCGTGGTGGGGTCAAAGCCAAGCCCGTTATCGGTGATGCATAAGGTGAGACCCGCGGGCTGTTTTGAAAGATTAATTGAGACTTCGGTTGCCTGTGCGTGCTTTTCGATATTGTTCAGCGCCTCTTGCGTGATGCGGTACAGTGCAAGCTGGGTTTCGCCGGGAAGATCGAGATCTTCCACAATTGCCAGTTGTATATGCAAATCGCGGCGCGCCTGAATCGGCTGAAGATACTGCTCGAAAAGCTGTGTCAGGGTGGTGTTGTTCATCACGCCGGGGCGCAGCTCAAATAAGAGAACGCGCATTTCTGCCAGCGCATTCATGCTTAAACGGTGCACTTCTTCCAGCAAACTACGGGCTTTTTCGGGGTTGTTATCCCACTGGCGAAGCGAAGATTCAGCCATGGCGCTGGTGGTGAACAGCGTTTGACTGACGGAATCGTGCAAATCGCGGGCTAACCGCTGGCGTTCTTCAACCGCGGCCAGCGCTGCCGATTCTTGAAACAGCCGCGCATTTTGAATGGCAATCGCCGCCTGACTGGCAAAGGCCATCAACCGCTGACCGGTCACCTCACTGTAGGTATTGCAATTGTGGCTGAAGAGGCTGATGGTGCCTAAGACCTGCTCCCGCAAGAGGATCGGCGCTCCGGCATAGGAACATATTTTACTGCGCTGCTCGTAACCCCGCAGAATATCGGGATTGAAGGCCGTGGTATGAACATCAGCAATGACGCGCGGCTGGCGTGAGGCGACTAAACTGCTGGTGGCCGGGTATGCCCGAATCGGCATATTATGGCTGTGCTGAATCGGGCGGGAGATATTGTCAATGAAGTCATGTTCCCGGACCACCTGAAAGTGATCATTTTCGATCAGCGCGATGGTGGCTACATCATGGACGAACACATGGCCGAGCGTCATTAAAATGCGATCAAGCACTGCATCCAGTTCAAGGGTGCTGGATAAGATGGCGGTGGATTCGGCCAGCGCCTCTGCGAAACGGCGTTGTTCAAGCTCGGCGGTTTCAATGCGCTGGCGCTCGATGGCGTAGATCAGCGATTTAGAGAGCAGGTGACCATCCGTTTCACCCTTTACCAGATAATCTTGCGCGCCAGACTTGACCGCCTGTACCCCGGTTTGCTGATCGTTGAACCCGGTCATGACCACCACCGCGATCCGGGGCGCTTCGGCTTTGAACGCATTCAGCGTTTGCACGCCGATGCTGTCTGGCAGCGAAAGATCGAGCAGGACGGCATCGAAGGGCTGTTTGCGCAGTTCTTCAATGCCTTCGGCCAGCGTCCGGCTGGGGATCAGTTCAAAATCTACGGACTGCTGGCGCAAAAGCTCGCGAATCAGGCGTAGGTCTCCGGGATTGTCTTCAATAATCAATACGCGCATCTGTAAAACCTGTGCATAGGTGCGTTAGGCGAAAGATTAGATTGTTGGCAGTTTCACGATACTGAACCAGAAATCTTCAATGGATTTCACGATGGTGATGAACTGTTGAAAGTCTACTGGCTTGGTGATGTAGCAGTTGGCGTGCAGGTTGTAAGTTTGCAAGATGTCAAGCTCATCATCGGAAGTGGTTAGGATGACCACGGGAATACGGCGTAAAATGGGATCCTCTTTGATTTCAGCCAGCACCTCACGGCCATCTTTGCGCGGCAAGTTCAGGTCTAGCAGGATAATGTCCGGCCGGGGGGCGCCTTGATAGACTCCCTCGCGGCGCAAATAAGCAAGCGCCTTCACGCCATCATCAACAACAGTCAGATTATTGTGAGTTTTACTATCTCGAAGCACTTCACGGGTGAGGCGCGCATCACCCGGATTGTCTTCGACCAGCAAGATTTCGATGGCTTCCATGTAATAATCTCCGATACGATTTTCGGGGTAAAGTAAAGTTAAACATTGTGCCTTCCCCCGGCTGAGAGTTCGCCCAAATTTTTCCGCCATGGGATTCAACAATCTTCCTACAGATGGCAAGGCCGATGCCGGTGCCATCGTATTCATCGCGCGAGTGTAAGCGTTTGAAGATGATGAATATGCGATCCAGAAACTCCGGCTCGATGCCGATCCCATTGTCTTTTACCTCAAATCGCCAAAAACTCCCCTGTTCTTCGGCGCTGATGCTGATACGGGGCGACTCATCTCCAGCAAATTTGAGGGCATTGCTGATTAAATTTTGAAATAGCTGCACTAGTTGATTTTCGCTGCCGAGGATCTCTGGCATGCTGCCGATCTGAAGGTCAGCATCGGTATCTTCAATCGAAATTTTCAAATTCTGCACGACAGTTTCCAGCACCTTTTGGATGCTGACGGATTCATATTCCTGAGTGCTGCGGCCGACGCGAGAATAGACCAGCAGCGCCTGAATCAGCCCTTTCATGCGATTGGCGCCATCTACCGCATAAGCCATAAATTCTTTCTCGTCAGAATCCAGCCGTTCCCCCAACCGCTGCTCGATTAGCTGAAGATAGCTGGTGACCATACGCAGCGGCTCTTGCAGATCGTGCGAGGCGATATAAGCAAATTGTTCAAGTTCTTTGTTTGAGCGCTCTAATTCTTCGGCGTAGGTCGCCAGCGCCTCTTCAATTTCGCGGCGCTGGGTGATATTGATCAAGACGCCTAACGCGCCGATATGTTTCCCGGCGTCGTTCCACTTCCAGACGACATTCGATTCGAGATGTACGATCTGACCATCTTTATGGAGACCTCTAAAGTGCAAAATGCCGGGGGCGTTGGTCGCAACCAGTTTGGCCGCTTCTTGACGCAGTGCGTCAATATCTTCGGGGTGGATAATGTGTGTCCAGAAGTTTTCATAGGCCGCGAGTTCGTCGGGGGTATAACCGAGAAGATTCTCTATATAATCGCTCATGTATTCGATGGTTTGCGGGCCGCCGGGATCTCCGCTGATTTCAAAGATGGCTCCGGGAATCGTATTGAGGATGCGATCCAGCCGCTGGCGCTGCACATCCAGCAGCAGCGATAACTGGGCAAGCCGTTCTTCCTTGCGCTTGCGATCAGTAATATCAATTGCGGTCGGGATCAGGAATTCCAGCACGCCCTGAGTGTTATAGGTTGGCGCAACGCTAAATGCGACGACGCAGGTTTCATTGTCTTTGTTCCAGATGGTGGTATCAAACGAAACTTCCTTGCCGCGAGCGGCTTCTTCTAGCGCTTCCTGAATTTGCACGGCCACATCGGCCGAATGTGACCACCAGCCCGCGGCGACGAATGACTTTCCATAGACTTCGGTGTAGTCTACACCCAGTATTTCCAGCGCCGCGCGGTTGGCTTCTATCAGCGTGCCATCCGGGGTGGTCACAAATACATATATACTTAAATGATCGATCACCTGCCGCAGCCGCGCCCGCGATTCGGTAAGCAGTCGTTCTGCAATTTTAGTATGGGTGATATCCCTAAATACACTAATTGAAATTTCGGTTTCACCAGCTTCGCTGATCACCGGTGCGGCTTTAATTTCGAGCCAGCGTTCATCCTGCCCGGCGGCGGACTTTGCGAGGTAGATGCTGCGAGACGGCTTGCCATCTTGCAACACGCGCACGGGGGGCAGATCCTCCAGATTTACAGGCACTCCGCTTTCGGTGAGCAGGGTGATGGACTGTTGAGCGGCATAGGAGGTGGGCACGGACTCCTTTAAGCCTTCAATCTTGGGGACAGCCCGGTTTACGTATTGAATGCTGCAGGCCTTGTCAATGACCGCAATGCCGTCTGTGACGGTATCCAGCAGCACGATAAGCTGATGACGGGCTAGTTCCAGCGCGTTCTGATTGCGCCGGCGACTCCCCTCAATCCAGCAAATGATCAGCGATGTGACCAAAAACAAAATGAGTTGAATTAGCTCAGCAAGATTAATGTCTGCTGTGCCGAAAGGTTCACGCAAGAAATATTCGACCAGAAAGCCTGACCAGAGCGTCGCCGCAACGCCGGGTAGGAACCCGCCCGCCCGCACCGCAAAGATCACCGCAAGGAAAAAGAAGACAAACGGCGTTCCCGCAATAAGCGACCACGCGCCTCTTGAGATGGCCAAAGCGATGAGAGGAAATACGATAGGAAAAGTAAAGCGGAGGATGAATGGAAGTGAACCGATTTGAAGTGAGCGGCGATACATATGTTAATCCGTTACGCGATTTGTGATGTGCAGGCGAAAAGTTTGCCCTACCATCGCCTCTATCTTAGTTCGAGACTCGATGGCTACCATGTGATCAGTGGCGCATCGTATATCCACCACTTGACCTATATTCAGCCCACCGGCAGTGAGCAGCAGCATCTGGCGTAAATGCCCACTTGCAAACAAGTCACCCTGCACATCCTTTGTTTACAGCCAGATCGTAACATAAAGTTGTGATTGCACATTGAAAGACGAAACAGCAGTCACGGCGCTATAAATGATCTGGTGAAATGTGGAGGTAACTTCGATGCCCTGGACAGAAACGCGCTATCCGGACTCTTTGAAGAATTTTGACCTGAAAACGCGCAATAAGGCGATAGAAATATCGAATGCGCTGCTTAAAGAGGGTTATTCAGAGGGGGCTGCGATTGCTATTGGAACTGTGCAAGCGAAGAAGTGGGTAGAAGGCAGCATGAATGAAGCGCCAAACGATGATTATCATGTCTTCCCGCACCCGCAGGGTTGGGCAGTGCGCCGGGATGGCGCAAGCCGGGCAAGCAGCGTGTTTCCGACAAAGGTAGAAGCCAAAGACAAAGCGATTGATTATGCAAGGAATGAAGGCGTTCAGGTCGTGGTTTATGACCGCGATGGGCGCGTTCAAACCTACGTCGATCTGGTTGATGAAGTATCACACCACCAAACTGAATCATAAGGCGCAAGCATACAGATTCGAGAAGTTATTGGATAAGGAGCAATATCGTGAATGAAGGTACAAGTGATCGTTTGAAGGGTATGTGGAATCAATTTAAGGGTGATGTTCGCTCTAAGTGGGCAAAACTGACGGATGACGACATGCTGTATATTGAAGGTCAGCGCGATAAGCTGGTCGGGCGAATTCAAGAGCGTTACGGAATTGCCAAAGAAGAAGCGGCCCGGCAGGTGGACGAATTTGAGCGTGGCTTAGAAACCACCCGCTAAGTTGTAACTATCCATGAGTCGCTGGTCATTGGAAAGCGGGGCTGAAATCAGCTCCGCTTTTGATTTATCTATTTCCAGCCCCTGCACCGGCTAGTTGACCTATATCGTGCTGAACTGTAAAGCCAGTTGCTAAAGCTTCTAGTGGCGGATAACAGCGGCGCATAAATCGGCAACACTTATACCATAAGTTCTGAAACAAATGATTGATTGCATAGGAGCAGGTATGATGAACGAACGCATGTATTACAGTAGAGATGCAGAGATGCGCGCGCAGCGTGAACGGCTGCTGCTGGTGGGCTTTGCGACCTTGATCGGCCTGAGCCTTGGCGCAATTCTGGCACTGCTATCTGCGCAGCGCACTGGCCGTGAAACCCGTGAAATGGTGAGCGGGCAGGTTGAGCGGGTGGTGAACGATGCTGAGAAGAGCGTCAATAAGCTGCAAAAGGAAATTGACGGGCGCATCAGCGCAGCGCGGAACTAAAGCAGGCGTAGCAACTAAAAAGAACGGCAGGAGGAAGAGCCGTTCTTTTTTTGTTCTTCTGGCACGCAGGCAGCAAAAAAGGGCAGACGCTGCTGCCCTTTATGTGCGGCTAAAGGCTTAAACGGTGGGGCGGCGGCGTCCAAAGATTAGCGAAATTAGGAACAGGACGATGAACACCACGAAGAGAATTTGCGCGATTCCGGCTGCTGTACCGGCCACGCCGGTGAACCCTAATACGCCGGCAATCAACGCAACTACGAGAAATAGAATCGCCCAGCTTAACATAACCTTTTCCTTCCAATTTTTCTTCTATAAACCGTTGTATGTAGTTTATGTGAGGTTGGCCGGTAAAGAATGGATAGGCTGACGCGAAAATACTTAGGACAGATGGGGGAAAACGCCATAGGTAGTTCCCGGCATGAGCGAGAGTACACCGGCCGTGCCGCATTTGATATAACAAGCAGAATGAACAACGGATAATAGAAGGAGCTGTGCTAACTGTGATCATCCATTTTGATAATAATGGCCATTTTGATCCGGCTTCGCTGCTTTTACGACACGGCGAACAGGAACCGCAGTTGATCGCGGCTGCCGGCCAGGATGCGTTTGGCGATTATTTTGACATTCCTGAGGCGGATCAATGGCGGCAGTTCAAGTTCGGGCAGGCGGGAACTGAAGGCGTTGAACCGGTTTTTGAGGATGACAAGCAGTGGCGCGCGCTGCCGCCAAGTGACGAGCGCGCGTTATATGATGTTTGGGCGCGAAGTCAGCATGCATTCGTGCATACGGTTGAGCCAGCGGCGACGGCCGCCCAAACTGCGAGTGAACTCACCGCAGAATTACCTTTCATGGCGGGAGCGTATATCACCGACACGGGCGGGACATTTGCGCTTGGCGCCAACGTGCTGCAAGGGGGTGGGGTCTCTTTCGGGTTCTTTCATCCTCATGCTGCGCGGGTGTATGTGACCGGCGATTTTAACGATTGGGCTTATCCCGGTGCGGAAAGCGCCGATGAGCGTAAATTCATCGAAATGTCGCTGCACAAAGGCTATTTTGATCTGCCGAATATCTGGTGTGCGCGGGTTGAGAATGCCAGCCCCGGCGATCTCTACCGGTTTTATGTGGACTATGGCGCACTGATCCGGGAGGGCGATTTAGGCGCAAAGCTCACCGTTGATCCTTACGTGCGGGTTTTTGGCGCAGATATGGAGCGCAATGACGGCATGATCAGCGATCCTTCCGGCTTCGCGTGGGAGGATGATGATTTTGATACAACGGCCATTCATGATCTGCTGATCTACGAGTTACACGTACACGGTTTCACCTATGAGCATGGTGATGTGCCGGCGCAGGATCAGGGGCGTTTTGCCGGTGTGGTTGATCGGATACAGGCGGGCTATTTTGACAAGTTGGGCATCACTGCGATCTATCTGATGCCGACTGCCGAATCACCCACACCGCAGGGTGAACATTCAATGGGCTATAACACCGCAGGGTTCATGGCGATTGAGCGCGATTTTGGTTCGCCTGATGATTTGCGAAGGCTGGTGAATGAGGCGCACAAGGCCGGGGTTTCGGTCATTCTGGATCAGGTATTCAACCATACGGCCAATAACTTCAACCCTCTGTGGAAGCTGATACTGGATCACCCTGATGAAGCCGAACAAGGTGAAGAAGGCGGGCTGTATTTCAGCGGCGAAACACCGTGGGGCAACCGCGTCGCCACTGAGCGCATCGAAGTGCAGAATCTGTTAATAGACACCTGCAAGCTGTTCCTCAAGGAATATCACGTAGACGGTTTTCGCTACGATTTCACGCACAGCTCGCTTATGGATCACGGATTCATGAATCGGATGGCTGATGAACTACAGGTGGTCAAACCGGAAGTAATTCTGATTGCCGAAAATATGCCCAACGAGAAGGATTTGAATCGTCAGGGGTTTGATGGTTACGGTCAGTGGTGCGATGAATATCATGACACGATTAAGGCGCTGCTGCGCGAGGGGATATTTGAAGCTGAAACCAATGACCCGCGCGCAATTGGCTCAATTTTCTACTTCTCAAAAGACAAATTTGCCGCGCATACTAACAACGTGGTCAATTACTGCGAAAGCCACGACGAAAATAGCGTTGCTTTCGAGGTCGGCACGGTTGAAACACTGAATAACCCGGCATCAAAAGAGCGTAAATCTCGATTGGGGTTGTTTGCGACGATAGTAGCATTAGGGCAGCCGATGATTTACATGGGGGCAGAATTTGGCGTTGAACGCGAGCGTAACACCGCATATTACAAGGCACCTGAAAATCCGGACAACAGCGGCTTTTACAGCTGGGCATCGCGGCTGATGCGACTGCGCCGGCGTTATCCGGCATTGAAGCTGCACGGCTACAACCCGGCAGATGATGGGCAGTTTGGATGGATTGCCGGGACATGGCTGGATGCGCGACACGGGGCGGGGCGGCGGGTGATCGGCTGGTGGTCAAGACCCACAGATGACCCATTAGAGGCAATGGTGATTCTGATTAATTTTGAAAATCACAGCGTCGAAATTGATCTCGAACTTGGCATTCCTGGGCGGTGGGCGCGGCTGGCAGATATTGACTTCGTGAATGATCTGCCGCCAGAGGGCAATTACCAGATCGATCATGTGGAGACGATGACCACCGGGGATGGACGTTTCGCGGGGTTTACGCTGCCCGACTCTTCAGGATTCATCTACAAGTGGATCGGGGGCTAAATGCGGATCACGGAGAGAGCAGAGTTATGTTCATTCGTGATTTGTGGGGGCGAGATCGGCGCTCGATAGGGTGCGCGCCATCTGCTATAGTGGTAAGAAATCAGACCGCAGCGCCATCAACAAGCTGTGTGCATAATTCAAAGGATGGGCATCGTGGAATTAAAGACAGTCATGGTTCCTGCAATCGGCTGCAATGGCTGCGTGCAGACCATTAAGAGTGAAGTGGGACAGATCCCCGGCGTGACCGAGGTTCAGGGTGATCCGGCATCCAAGCAGATCACCGTGAAATGGAATGAGCCGGCCACATGGCAGGCGATTGAGCAGAAGCTGGTCGAAATCGAATATCCGCCTTCGGCTAATTAGCCGGCTGCATCTGCTTTTTGAGGCGCGAACGCCGGATAATCGTCCGGCGTTTTTGATTCTGTGAATTTGCCAGCGCCGCCGCAACGCTATACTGCGCTACAATCGGCGCTATTTCGCAGAGAGCCGTACAAACGCGCAGTAGTTTTATTAGGAATAGCTCTTTTAGGGGAGGGATGAATGAAAACGATTAATGTTGGCGTGATCGGCATGGGCTGGATGGGGCAGGCACACAGCCGATCTTATCTTTCAGTGCCGCTGAATTTTCCAGAAGTGGGCATCAAACCCCGCCTCGTAATTTGCTCTGACAATGTAGAGGCGCGGGCAAAATCTGCGCAGGAACTGTTGGGTTTTGAGCGCAGCACCACTAATTGGCGAGAGGTTATTGCTGATTCTGAAGTTGAAGTAGTGAATATCTGCGCGCCGAACGATCTGCATGTGGAGATCGCCAGCGCGGCGGCGGCGGCTGGGAAGCATATCTTCTGCGAGAAACCGGTGGGACGCTCGCCTATGGAGACGGCAGTGATTGAACGGGCAGCGAGGGAAGCGGGCGTGATCACTGGCGTGGGCTATAACTATCGCTGGGCGCCGATGGTGCAGCATGCGTGCCATTTGATCCACGAGGGCAAGCTGGGCGAGATGCAAATCTGGCGAAGCCGCTTTTTCTCCATGTATGGGGCGAATCCGCTGGGACTGCTGACATGGCGTTTCGACTCGGAAATTGCCGGAACGGGGGCGCTGGGGGATTTACTTTCGCATGTGATTGATATGACCCATATGATGGTAGGGCCGATTAAGAAGGTGTTCGGGCAGAAACACACGTATATCACTGAGCGCCCGCTGCCGATTCCGGGAAAAGGCACGCACTACTCAGCAGGGCATCCCGATGATCCTAGAGGTCCGGTGAATAACGAAGATTATGTCGGAGCGCTGGTCGAATTTATGAATGGCATGGTTGGCACGCTGGAAACCTGCCGTACCATCGTTGGGCCGAAAAGCCAGTTCGCCTTTGAATGGCATGGCAGCGGCGGGGCATTGGGCTGGGATCACGAGCGGTTGAATGAACTCAGCTTATACCGGCCAACCGCAGATGGCATGGATGATGGATATACCCGCGTGCTGGGCGGCGATAAATATCCGCATCATGGCAATTTTGTGCCGGGGGATGGCAACTCTATCGGTTATGAAGACCTGAAAGTGATCGAGGTGCTGGAATTTTTGAAGTCTATCGCGGCGGGGCGCGCCCATGTACCGGGCTTTGCCGAGGCGCTGGCGGTGGCCGAAGTGAGCGCGGCTATCGCCCGTTCATGGGATAGCGGCACGTGGGAAACAGTCGCGCCGATTGAGGTGTAAGCGTAAGCGATAGTACAGATGGTCTATGCGGGGGTCAGCCGGATTACTGATGTGGAGTCTACCCCGGATGGGTATGGTTGCGATTAAAGACGTTTGGATTCTCTGCTGTAAAGGAGTGATACCATGACCCCCATACCGCTTGGCTCGCTGGATGCAATGCCCCGGCACAACGAAATGCAGGTTTTCGAGGCGGGCGGCGAAAAGATCGTGGTTGCGCGGGTTGAGGACGAATACTTTGCTTTCCGGCAGGCATGTTCACATTATCAGGGTAATTTGAATGAGGGGGTCTTAAACGGGCATACCGTGATGTGTCCTTTACATCATGCCTGTTTCGATATTCGCAGCGGATTACGAACCGAGCCGCCCGCGCTCTCCAATATCCCGACCTATCCATTGAGCGAACGCGACGGCCATCTATGGATTGATATTGAAGCGGCAATTATGGTCACGCCTGAAACTTTCCCTGATGATCGCACGATGGTGATTGTGGGTGCGGGCGGCGCGGGTGAGGCCGCAGTAGAAGAACTGTGGCGGTTGGGCTTTGGCGGCAAGAGTATCTTGATCGGGGATATCGGGATGCTGCCGATTGATCGTCCGAATGTCTCCAAAGATTATCTGGCAGGGAAGGCAAAGGCGGAGTGGATGCCGCTGCGGGATCATCACTGGTACGAGCGTCGCGGCATTACGCTGATGCTGGATCAGGCGGTGACTGCGATTCAGGCAGATGCCCACATGATCACGCTGGCAGATGGCGAAACGCTGACCTTCGATAAACTGCTGCTGGCAACCGGCGCGCACCCCCGAACGCTGGAAAAAGTACCGGGTTGGGGAATGAAGAATATCTTCCTGCTGCGGGAACAGGCAGATGCTGATCGCATACTGGGCGTGGTTTCACAAGGCAGCCGCGCGGTGATCATCGGCGCGAGTTTCATTGGCATGGAAGTTGCCTCGTCACTGGGCAAGCGGGGGGTGGAAGTGACGGTTGTCGGGTTGGAAACGGTGCCGTTTGAGAAGATTTTGGGTGAAGAAATTGGCGCGCTGTTCCAGCAGGAACACGAATCCAATGGCGTTAAATTCCGTCTGAAAAGCGAAATCGAACAATTTGAGGGCGGTGAGGCAGGTGTTACGGGGGTCGTCCTAAAAGATGGGGAAACGCTAGAAGCTGATTTCGTGGTGGTGGGCGTAGGCGCACAGCCGAACACTGGATTTCTGAAAGACAGCGTCCTTAAATTGAATGCTAGAGATGGCGCGGTGCTGGTAGATGAGCGCCTTGAAACATCGGCGGTAGATATTTATGCGGCTGGCGATATTGCGCGCTACGACTTAAATGGAGAAAGCATACGGATTGAACACTGGCGCGTGGCGCAGCAGCAGGGCGTGATCGCGGCGCACAATATGTTTGGCGATGAGGCGACAGTGCGTGATCACGTTCCTTTTTTCTGGACTAATCAATGGAAATTGGGCATGCGCTATGTTGGCCATGCGACGAAGTGGGATGAGATTGTGTATCGTGGAAAGATTGAGTCGGGGAAATTTATCGCCTTTTTTGTGAAAGATTGCGAATGGCTGGCAGCGGCTGGCTTTGGCAGTAATCAGGAGATGGCGGCGCTGGAATTTATCAAACGCGACGGCAAGCCGCTGAGCAAAGCCCGGATGCAAGATGCAGATTTCGATCTGGCGAAATATGCGGCGGAGTAGTGCCGTGTGATTCTGGGCGTGAAATTTTTGATTTTCCCCTTAGCCCACGGGAACAGGGGCTAAGGGGTGTAAGCGCCATCTTTTCAAAACTCAAGTTACTCAATGTCGGTCATATCGCGCCAGTTATCGCCATAGGCGGCGTTAGCTTTCAGCGGCGCGCGCAGATCGGCGGCATGTTCCATGACCTGCGTCACCAGCGCGGCGGCCTCCTCAACCTGATCTTCCGGCGTTTCTAGCACTAATTCGTCATGCACTTGCAACAGGATGCGGGTTGGCAATTGGCGCTGGTTGAGTTCACGGTGCAAATGGATCATTGCGAGCTTGATGATATCGGCGGCGGTGCCCTGAATTGGCATGTTGATTGCTTCGCGTTCGGCAGACTGCCGCAGCGCGCGGTTGCCGGTGGCCATCAGCGCCGGAAAATTACGCCTGCGCCCATACAGCGTTGTGAGGACTCCGGTGGTGGAGGCCAACCGTTTGGCGTTATCCAGATAATCTTTGACGCGCGGCATTTTCGCGAAATATTCGTCAATGAAACGGGTGGCTTCGGCATAGGTTAGATCGCTGTCTCGCGCCAGACGATGCGCGCCCATGCCGTACAGCAGGCCGAAATTCACCCGTTTGGCGAAGATGCGCTGCGATTTGGTGACCTGTTCAATCGGAATACGGTGGACTAAGGCAGCGGTGGCGGCGTGAATATCCTGCCCCTGTCGGAATGCCTCCAGCAGATTTGCATCTTGCGTAATATGCGCCATGATCCGCAGCTCGACCTGACTATAGTCTACAGAGAGCAGCTTCCAGCCGGGTTGAGAGATGATGGCACCGCGCACTTCGCGCCCGATCTCGGTACGAATCGGGATATTTTGCAGGTTTGGATTGCTGCTGCTCATGCGCCCGGTGGCCGCGCCGATCTGGCTGTAGCTGGTATGCACACGGCCAGTTTTCGGGTTGATCAGATGGGGAAGGGCATCTACATAGGTGCCTTTGAGCTTTGTGAGTTCGCGGTAATGCAAAATTTTCTCAATGATCGGGTGTTCGCCGCGCATGCTGTCCAGCACATCAGCGGCAGTAGAAAAGCCGTGCGTTGTTTTGCGGACGCCTTCCGCCCGCAGGCCGAGCTTGCCAAAGAGCACATCGTTCAACTGCTTGGGGCTGTTGATATTGAACGCCCCATAACCTCCGGAAAGTGCGTAGATTTCCTGCTCAAGCTCGGCACATAGGGCATGCAGGCGCACGCTCATTTCCTGAAGAAAGGGCAGATCCATCATCACGCCGGCCTGTTCCATGCTGATGATCACCGGCAGCAGCGGCATTTCAATATCGCTGAACACATTCAGGATAGTGGGCGGGTTCCCCGTCCCCCACAGCGGATCAACAGCGGGTGTATCGGCGGCGATCGCGTTCAACTCCGCTTCCAGCTCTGGCACCAACAGGTAGGTGCAGACAGCATCGGCGGCGGCATAGGGCGCGGCGCGTTCTATCGGCACCTGATCCATGGTGATCTGCTTTTTGCCG
>JACSRP010000053.1 GCA_014879665.1 Anaerolineae bacterium
AGCTATATGCAGAGTAGCACAAATTTAGGGGCAATAGGTATCCATATGGACTCAATTTGCAAAAGAAGCGCGATGCAGCCGGTGATGATCAATATCTTGACTCAATGGTGCAAATAAACTAACATATGAACATGTATTCATGGATAGATGGGTTTTGAACATGAGCAGCACTGAAATGCCAAACACGATATGCGCGCAGGATAGTTCCGAAGCCGAAGCTGCTGAACTGCTTCAGAAACAGCTTATTGACTCGCAAACGGCGATGTCATTAGCGGAAATTTTCAAGGCGTTGAGCGATCCCACGCGCTTGCGGTTGATTTCGCTGCTCACTGAAAACGAAGTATGCGTGCATACGCTGGAATTGGTGATGGGCATGACCCAATCGGCGGTGTCGCATCAGCTTCGCTATTTGAGACAGCTTGGCATTGTGCGCTATCGAAAAGAAGGCCGTCACGTTTATTACGCGCTGGATGATGAGCATGTCCGGATGTTGTTTGAGCAGGGACTGCTGCACGCCAAGCACCGGTGAAGATATTGGCGAAACCAGATTCACACTTTGAATAAATGCATGAACATCCGCTCATGTATCCAATTACAATCATCATGAAAACAACCAAATTTCGGAAAGAATGCAAATGAACACTGATACCCAGATTGATCTCTCAATTTTGCTGCCTGAAATTGATGCAGACGACGAATGCTGTACGATGCTGGCTGAACGGCTGTCTCAGCAGCGGGGGCTGGAAAAAGCGCATATCGTGCGCGAAAACGGGCACGCGCGGCTTTGCCTGCATTATGACCCCAATCTAATTTCACTGGCGACAGTACAACGGCTGGCAGCTGAAGCGGGTGCGGAAATTAGCGCGCAGTACCGGCACGAGCAAATCCCGTTCGTGCGCACGAACACAGCTGATGCAGCCATCGGGCTGGAACAGCAGTTGAACAAGCTTCAGGGAATGATTCACGCCAGCGTAAATTATGCGATGGGCATCATTTATGTGGCCTATGACAGCCATATACTCTCCCATGAGGCGATTGATCGGGTGATTCAAGGGATGGGGATTGATTTGCGTATCGCCGCCATACCCACTCAACCACAGAAGCACGATCATGTTGGGCATGGTCATAGTCACGATCATGATCACGGAAGCGCGCCGGTATTTCTACCGCATTGGATGAAGGAACGCTGGACGCTGATTCTGGTGGTGCTGGCGGGGGTTTTCTTCCTGACCGGCTGGCTAGGTGAACGCATCCTCGGCTTTAGCGAAACAACTGCCAATGTATTTTACATTCTGGCATACATTGTCGGAGGCTATGACGTTGCCAGCCATGCCATCCCCGCGTTGTTCAAGGGTAAGCTGGATACCGATATTCTGATGCTAGCGGCGGCTGGCGGCGCAGCGATATTGGGCGAATTAAGCGAAGGCGCATTTTTACTGCTGCTGTTCGCGATCGGGCATGCCGGAGAACATTACGCGCTAGACCGGGCGCGCAACGCCATCGGCGAGCTAGGCGCGCTGATGCCGAAAACAGCGCTGTTGAAACGCGGCAGCCAGCTGGCCGAAGTACCGGTGGAACAGGTGCAGATTGGCGATATTGTGATCGCCCGACCCGGGGATCGTATCCCGATGGATGGCGAAGTGGCCGTAGGCAGCAGCGCGGTGGATCAAAGCCCGATCACTGGCGAAAGCGTGCCGGTAACAAAATCCGCCGGAGATGACGTTTTCGCGGGGACGGTGAATAAGGACAATGCGCTTGAAATTCAGGTTTCCCGGCTAACAGCCGATAACACATTAAGCCGTGTCATGACGCTGGTGGCAGAGGCGCAGAGCCAGCAAAGCCCAACGCAGCGGTTCGCAGATCGTTTCACCAGTCGCTTTGTGCCGGCGGTATTCATCGCCACGGCGCTGCTGATCATCGTGCCGCCACTGCTCAATTTACTGCCGCTCTCGGAGAGCTTCTATCGCGGGCTGCTGCTGCTGGTAGCGGCATCCCCTTGCGCGCTGGCGATTGGCACCCCGGCGGCTGTGCTGGCGGGTATTGCGCAGGCGGCGCGTAACGGCGTGTTGATCAAAGGGGGCGTGCATCTCGAAAACTTAGGACAATTGGACGCAATAGCCTTCGACAAGACCGGCACGATCACCAGCGGAATCTTCAGCGTAACCGATATCGTGCCGCTTCACGAGACCAGCGCTGAAACCCTATTACAGATTACAGCGGCGGTTGAACAGCAGTCAAACCACCCACTGGCTGAGGCAATTGTACGGGCAGCGCAGGGAAAACAGCTTTCGCTGCCAGCCGCAGGAGGCTTAGAGAATGTGCCCGGACGCGGCGTTCGCAGCTCTGTAGATAGGCGTTCGGTCCACATTGGCTCGCCTAAACTATTCGATGAAGCATCGGGGATCGTGCTTTCGGATGGGATACTTGCACAGGTGAGCAATCTTGAAGGCAAGGGGCGCACAGTAATGGTCGTCGCACATGGGCAAACGGTGCTAGGCATCATCGGGCTGGCCGATACACCGCGCCCGAAAATTGCACAGGTGATGCACTCATTACGGTCACTGGGAATCGAGCATCTGGTGATGCTCACCGGCGACAATCAGAAGGTTGCCACAGATATTGCCGCGCAGGTAGGCCTGACCGACGTGCAGGCGGAACTGCTGCCGGAAGATAAGCTGACCACTATTCAACAGTTGAAGCAGCAGTATCAGGCGATTGCGATGGTTGGCGACGGCGTGAACGATGCCCCGGCACTGGCCAGCGCCACCGTCGGTATCGCCATGGGCGGCGCGGGGACAGCAGTGGCGCTGGAAACCGCGGATGTCGCGCTGATGGCGGACGATCTTGAAAAGCTGCCGTTCGCCGTTGGACTCAGCCGTGCTAGCCGCAAGATCATCCAGCAAAACCTGATCGTTTCGATGGGCGTGATCGTACTGCTGATCTTAAGTTCGGTGCTGGGGATGGTGGCGCTGGGCTTCGTGGTGGTACTGCATGAGGGCAGCACGCTGGTGGTAGTGGGCAACGCGCTGCGACTGCTGAGATATTCTAAGAATATACAGCCTGCCGCCGGAGGCTGAACTATTCAGCTAAATAACCTGAGTTTTGGATAGGTGGGATACCTTTCGAGAAGCGGTTAAGCTTCACGTTATCCCTAA
>JACSRP010000267.1 GCA_014879665.1 Anaerolineae bacterium
GATAGTGAGATGCAATTTTGCGGTATCTGGAACAGCCTATTCTAACTCTGAGTAAGAGAGTACATCATGTTGAAACGTATTGCAGTATTGACCAGCGGCGGAGATGCGCCGGGTATGAACGCCGCTATCCGGGCGATTGTGCGCGTTGGCCTCTCAAATGGGGCTGAAGTTTTTGGCGTGCGGGATGGCTACGCCGGTTTGATTGAGGGAAGTTTCCGCAGTATGGGCGACCGTGACGTTGGCGGAATTCTTCAACAGGGCGGCACGATTTTAGGCAGCGCCCGCAGCGTCGAGTTCCGGACGATAGAAGGCCGCCAGCGAGCGCTTGAGCAGTTGGCGAAACAAGGGATTGAGGGGCTGGTGGTCATTGGCGGGAACGGCTCCCAGACCGGCGCACATGCGCTAAATCAGATGGGTTTCCCGACGATTGGTGTGGCTTCCACGATTGACAATGATTTAATCGGCTCGGACATTACGATTGGCGTAGATACGGCGCTGAATATTGCGTTGGAAGCGATTGACCGGCTGAAGGTTACGGCTTCGTCTCATCACCGCGCATTCTTGATAGAAGTGATGGGGCGCGACTGCGGTTACCTGGCGCTGATGGCGGCGCTGGCAGGGGGCGCAGAAGCCGTTGTGCTTCCGGAAATTAAGACGACGGTAGAAGCTGTGAAAGACCAACTGGTAGAAAATTTCGCCAGAGGCAAAAGCAATGGGATTGTAGTGGTGGCGGAAGGTGCAACCCCCACGCTGGAAGAATTGATGGCCTATTTCAAGACGGATTCGCCTACGGTAGGTTACGAAATTCGCGCAACCACGCTAGGACACGTGCAGCGGGGGGGCGCGCCAACCGCATTTGACCGTATTTTAGCGACGACACTGGGCGCAGGCGCGGTCGAAAAGCTGATCAAGGGCGAACGCGGCGTGGTGGTTGGGCGGATCGAAAACAAGCTGATCACGACACCCTACGAACAAGTGATCGGGCGCACCAAAGGCATCAAGCCGGAAATTTACGCGCTGGCGAAGCAGCTGGCGAGGTGAGGGAAAAGAAGTGATGAGTGATGGGTAAAATGGCCGGGGGGGCGACATGGTAGGTCGCCCCTACGAACCTGCTGCGAGGGCCTCCCTTAAATTCAAATAAAATCTCCTGCTTATGAGGGTGCAGAGAGGGTAAGATTTAGACGGGTGGCTCTTGCCCGCAGCGCATACGCCAGACGCGGCCATCATCTTCCATGAGCAAATCGGATTCAGACGGCCCCCAACTTCCACGCTTATATTTGACTAGCGGCGGCGCGTGATCACCCGCCCAACCATCAACGATGGTGTCAATGAATTTCCACGAGAGCGAGATTTCACGGTCGCTAATAAATAAGGCGTTATCGCCATTGAGCGCGTCTAGCAGCAGGCGCTCGTAGGCATCTGGAAGCTTGATGTTTTTGAAGGACGAACCGTAGCGAAATTCCATATCTACCGAGTGGACATCGTTGGCATTGGGCACTTTCGTTTCAAAGCGCAGATGGATGCCTTCATCGGGCTGAATACAGAGGGCGAGAATATTCGGCTTCAGGCGTTTTCCCTTCGGCAGATCGAAAAGCAGATGCGGCGGACGGCGAAACTGGACGGTAATTTCGCTGCTTTTACGCTCCAAGGTTTTGCCGGAACGCATATAGAAGGGCACATCTTGCCAGCGCCAGTTATCAATGAACAGCTTCACTGCGCCGAAGGTGGGGGTGGTGGAATCGGGTTTCACGCCGGGCGCAGAGGTGTAATCTTCATACTGGGCGCGAACCGTATTGCCCATGATGGCAGGGCGGAGCGCACGCAGCACCTTGGATTTTTCCATGCGTAGGGATTCGCCGTTGAAGGACAGCGGCGGCTCCATGGCGACGAGACAGAGCAACTGGAGCATGTGATTCTGGAACATATCACGCAGAATACCGGCGTGTTCGTAGTATCCGGCGCGGTTTTCGATGTCTACGGACTCGGAGACAGTAATTTGCACGTGGTCAATGTAATTACGATTCCAGACTGGCTCGAAAATGGCGTTGGCAAAGCGGAAAAATAGAATATTCTGAACCGTTTCTTTCCCGAGATAATGGTCAATGCGGTAAACCTGCTGTTCCTGAAAGGCAGCATGGAGGCGGGTATTCAGTTCGGTGGCCGTTTCGAGATTGGTGCCGAAGGGTTTTTCGACGACTATGCGCCGCCAGCCGTCGGTTTCATCTGTCGCATTGATAGCCGCAAGGTTTTCGACAACGGGGACATAGTATTCGGGCGCAGTGGCAAGATAATAGAGACGATTACCGGCGCCAGCGTCAATTTGTTCTAGAAATGCTTCCAGCGTCACATAATCTGCCGGGGTCGCCAGATCGCCGCGAGAATACCACATCATATCGGTAAAACGTTTCCAGTCTTCATCGTTGTAAGCGTCTTTGAGCACGTTACGCGCCGAATTCAGCACTTCATTTTTGAAGTCGTCATGGGAATAAGGGCGGCGAGCGAAGCCGACAATTTTGAAATTGGATGGCAACTTTTGCTGCTGGAACAGCCGATATAAGGCCGGGATTAACTTAGCGCGGGTGAGATCGCCAGACGCGCCGAAGATGACGATTGTGGTACCTAGCTGTGATTCTGGCATGATGATTCGCTTTCATCGTTTGAACTGAACAAGACTATAGCGCGCATGGTGATCAAGGCAAGCGTAATGAGTAATGAGTGAAGGGATGGGCGGATGGATTTGCAAGACAGCGGACGACGCATGCGCCGCCTTTACAAGCCCATTTTGTACGGGATATTCCCTCGTATTCAACCATATTTTCTCCTCAATCACTAAAAAACAAACCTGGTGTTCGAATGACTGCTCTGCCATTCAAGTCAGTATTCGTTGTCACTTAATCACCGACGAATGTCATGTACCCTTTGTGTGACAAGGCGGACTGTGGCAGAATCGCTGCAAAGTGATCGGTAAAAGTTTGGAGAATTAACGGTGCAAACCGAAACTATCCCTTCCATTGATGTAAGTTCAACCCGACCAACGGGGCTTGATGCCATTTTTGCGCCGCGCAGCGTGGCGGTGATCGGCGCGACGGAACGCGTGGGCAGCGTAGGCCGCACGATATTATGGAACCTGATCAGCAGCCCGTTTGGGGGCACGGTGTACCCGGTGAACCCGACACGTCAGAGCATCCTAGGTATTCGCGCCTATCCGAGTATTGCGGCAGTTCCGGAGCCATGCGATCTAGCGGTGATTGTGACGCCTGCGCCCACCGTTCCGAAAGTGGTTGATGAGTGTATTGCTGCTGGAACCAAAGGTCTGATCATCATTTCCGCCGGATTTAAGGAAGTTGGCCCGGAAGGTGTGGCGCTGGAGAAACAGATTCTGGCCAGCGCGGAAGCCGCGAAAATACGCATTATCGGGCCGAACTGCCTTGGCGTGATGCGGTCAAATTACGGATTGAACGCCACCTTCGCGGCGGCTATTGCCAAGCCCGGCAACGTGGCCTTCATCAGCCAGAGCGGCGCGCTGTGTACGGCGGTGCTGGACTGGAGCTTCAGCGAGAATGTCGGCTTCAGCGCGTTCGTATCCATCGGATCGATGCTGGATGTGAACTGGGGCGACCTGATTGATTATTTCGGCAACGATCCGGACACGAACAGCATCGTGATCTATATGGAATCGGTGGGCGATGCGCGCGCGTTTCTTTCAGCGGCGCGAGAAGTTGCCTTACGCAAACCGATCATCATCATCAAGGCAGGGCGCACAGAAGCCGCCGCGCACGCCGCCGCGTCACATACCGGGACACTGGCAGGCAGCGATGATGTGCTGGATGCAGCCTTCCAGCGTTCGGGCGTGCTGCGGGTGGATCACATTGCGCACGTGTTTTATATGGCTGAAGTGCTGTCGAAACAGCCGCTGCCCAAGGGCAATCGTTTGACGGTGATCACGAATGCAGGCGGGCCGGGCGTGCTGGCGACGGACGCTCTGATTCTGGGCGGCGGACAACTGGCTTCGATCTCTGAAAAGACGATACAAGAATTAAACACGTTCTTACCTCCGGCATGGAGCCATAACAACCCGATTGACATTTTAGGCGACGCATCGCCCGATACTTATGCGCGCACGCTGGCGGTGGCCGGCGATGACCCGAACAGCGACGGCATGCTGGTGATTTTGACACCACAGGCGATGACCGACCCGACGACGACGGCGGAAAAACTGCGCGGTTTCGACAGCATTAAGGACAAGCCGGTGCTGGCGAGCTGGATGGGCGGGCCGGGCGTGAAGGCGGGTGAAGATGTCCTCAATCATTCCAAGATTCCGACGTTTCCATTCCCGGACACGGCGATTCGCGTGTTCAACTATATGTGGACGTATAACGCAAATTTGAAATCGCTGTATGAAATTCCGATGACGCCGGCGGTCAGTGACGCTGAAACGCCGGATCGCGCAGCGGTGGATAAGATTCTGCGACATGCGCGAGAAAGCGGGCGCACGATTCTGACGGAGTACGAGTCCAAGAAGGTGCTGACTGCTTACGGGATTCCTACAGTACCGACGACGGTTGCGGCTTCGGAAAAAGCGGCGGTGAAGGCGGCGGACGATTACGGCTACCCGGTGGTATTGAAGCTGAATTCGGAAACGATCACGCACAAGACCGACGTTGGCGGCGTGCAACTGAACCTGCGGGATGCCGCGGCGGTGAAGGCGGCGTTCGAGAAGATCAAGGCGTCGGTTACGGAAAAGGCGGGCGCGGAACACTTTCAGGGCGTGACGGTGCAGCCGATGGAGACTCTTGATGGCTACGAGCTGATCATCGGCAGCAGCATTGACCCGCAATTTGGCCCGGTGCTGTTGTTTGGCAGCGGCGGCCAACTGGTTGAGGTATTCAAAGACAGCGCGTTGGGACTGCCGCCGTTGAACAATGTGCTGGCGCGGCGGATGATGTCGGAGACGCGGATTTACAAGGCGCTGCAAGGCGTTCGCGGACGCGATCCGGTGGATATGAACGCGCTGGAAGGGCTGATGGTGCGCTTCAGCCAACTGGTGGTAGAACACCCGTTGATCAAGGAACTGGATATTAACCCGCTGCTGGCGTCGCCGGAGCGATTGATCGCGTTGGACGCGCGGGTGGTGCTCTATCCGGCAGATGTAAATGAGGACGACATGCCGCGCCCGGCGATTCGCCCGTATCCGACGCAATACATGGAAAATTGGGAAACTAAACAGGGACTCACGGTTCAGTTCCGCCCGATACGGCCTGAAGATGAACCGCTGGTGGTCAAATTTCACGAGACGCTTTCGGAACGCACGGTGTATTTGCGCTATCTGTACGCGATGCAACTGAGCGAGCGGATCGGGCATGACCGGCTTTCGCGCCTGTGTTTTATTGACTATGCCCGCGAGATGGCGCTGGTGGTGACGCGCAATAACCCATATGACGGGACGACGGAGATTATGGCGATTGGCCGTCTGAGCAAGATGCGACATACCAGCGGCGCGGAATATGCGGTGATTGTGAGCGACCGCTTCCAGCATCAGGGGCTGGGCAAAGAACTGCTGCGGCGGCTGATTCAGGTGGCGCGCGATGAAAAAGTGAGCACGATCTCTGGAAACGTGCTGGCCGACAACGCGGAGATGATCCGACTGGTGGAACAATTTGGCTTCACCCTTAAGCCGACTGATAAAGCGGCTATTCTGCGTGCGGAACTGAACCTGTGACATTTTGAACCCCTTCTCTAGAGAAGCTACGTGTTTGAAAAGCGTCTTCATTTTTAGTCTCTCAATCCCCTCCCTAATGCTTTGGGGAGGGGAGAATGATGGCCGCGTGGGTACGGTAGATTGTTGACTGCTGGACATAGGAAAAGACCCTCGAAAATTAACTGATAAACCAAGGTTAGCACATTTGTTCTGTAGATTGGTGACTATATTGCTAACAAAATGGACTCAAAATTTGAGGGGAAAAAGGGGCTAAAAAGGCAAAAAAAGTTGAAAATTAAAAGAAGTTCTGAGTCAAAAACAGTTCAAGGATAAAAGAGAGGGATTAGGATTGGAGGGCGGATTCCAATTGAGCGAGAGATGGCGCGCGGGTTGCGCCGCCGACGCCGGTTACAGAGAAGCCGCCGCAAATATTGCCACAATAGGCAGCCTGAACATCATCTAAGCCGCGCACGAAGCGGCCATAGAGATAGCCGGCACAGAAGCAATCACCGGCGCCAGTGGTATCAATCACCTCACCGATCTTATGAGGGGGAACATGGGACACTTGACCGCCATGCCCGACCCATGCGCCATTTCCGCCGTCTTTGACCAGCACGGTATCCACCCATTGATTGAGCTTATGGACGGCAGAAGATGGGTCGTCCAGTCTGGTGATCATCTGGGCTTCGCGCATATTGGGCAGAAATATATCCACGTCTTTCAGGTAGCACGCCCAATCACAGGTTGAATCTTCCAAGAGCGGCGTATCGTGGCAATCCATGGAGACGGTGGCGCCGCGTTGATGGGCCAGATCGCAGAGCGGGCCAACGTCGTCTACCGATTCAAAGCCGCCGAAATGGATATGCTTGAACTGCACCTGCTGCATGGCGCGCAGCCAGTATGCGTATTTATCGGGGCGTTCAGGGTCGGCATAGGTTACGAAGGCGCGCTCCCCGCGCAAGGGGATCGAGGTGGTGACGCGACGATAGGGCTGATCGAGGAAACGCGCCAGGGACAGGTCAATACGTTCACGGGCGGCGAGCGTGGTCACAAACTGACTGTAGTTATCATCGCCAAAGGTGGCAGGCCAACCGTGATTGACTTCTAGCCGCGCAAGAGCGCAGGCAGTGGTGAACATGGCGCCGCCGGTGGAGGTGATGCCGGTGGAGAACATTTCGCGCCCAAGGGATGGAAACTCGCTGAGGCCGGTGTAGATGACATCGAAGAAGTATTCACCAAAGAGAAGGATATCATAGTGGCGCATTGCGATAGATCACCTTGCGATGGGCTGAGTAGGGATGACAGTTATTATACCGCAAGTGAGGGGCAGAAGCGGATGACATTATAGGGGCGAACACACAAGTTCAATCGGACATCCCATGGGGCGCTCTGATTTTGCGCGAAATTTTCTTCCACACTCAAACACGCCCTTTCGACGGCTCTGAGTGAAAAGGCTAGAAGAAGGGGCGAGGGAAAGCGGGCTGAAAACTGCTGGTATCGGGTTGGTTAGGCGAATTGCACGAGTGGATTGTGATAGTTTGTACGAACTTTGGCAGTGAGGGGTGATTCTGGCGGCGAAACCTTGACAGCGTTCTTGAAGCGCGTTACGCTTTCATACGTCTGTTGAGAGCAACACCACAAAAACTATGCGCAACCATTCGATCATTAGCATCATCCTTGTAGTACTTGTACTCGTCGGCCTTATTAGCGGCGGGATATAACTGCTTGGGTGGCGAATGGTAGTGTGTAAGAAGTGACAACACGAACCCCCCAAGCGGGGGTTTTTTGTTTCAAGGGGCAAGAGCGATGACGGCGCAGCGGCGGCCATTCGGTCAACAATGTAAGCGAACATTCAGGAGTATGGCTGAAGGCTTGATGACGCCATGCCGGGATGCTGCCGATTCGCCGTGGGCTGGCGACAGCGAATGCCGGGCAGCGGGTAAGCGCAAGCAGCAGGCTAACCGTAACGCGCCTATCGTCTTTGATGGCTGGAATTTTCTGGCCTGACGATAGGCGCGTTTTTATTTTGGCGAGCGATGAAGGAGATCTAAAACGATGCCGGCAACAACCATGTGGAAGAATGGCGAATTCATTAATTGGGAAGATGCGACGGTACACGTGACGACGCATGCGCTGCATTATGGATCGAGCGCATTTGAGGGCATTCGCGCCTATGCGACGCCGCAGGGGCCGGCCGTGTTTCGCTTGCAACCACACACTAAGCGGCTGTTTAATTCGTGCAAGATCGCAAAAATTGCACTGCCGTTCAGCGAGGACGAGATCAATAAGGCGATTATTGAGACGATACGGCGCAACGGCCACGAGGCCTGCTATATCCGCCCGATTGTGATGCGCGGTGCTGGCCCGCTGGGCGTGGAAGGGCGCAAGAACCCGACGGATGTTTTCATCTTCACGATGGAGTGGGGGCGTTATCTGGGCGCGGAAGCGATTGAGAGCGGGGTTGATGTTCAGGTGAGTTCATGGCGGCGGATCGCCCCGGACACCTTCTCGTCATTGGCGAAACTGGGCGGTAATTATCTGAACAGCCAGTTGATCAGCATGGAAGCGCATGACAATGGCTTCAATGAGGGGGTGGCGCTGGATATTTCTGGCAACGTGAGCGAGGGTGCGGGCGAGAATATTTTCGTGATTTACAACGGCGTGGTTTACACGCCGGGCACAGCATCTTCGATTTTGCTAGGCATTACGCGGGATACGGTGCTGACTATTCTGGGCGATCTGGGTTATGAAGTTCGTTTCGAGACGATTCCGCGCGATATGTTGTATATCGCCGATGAAATTTTTCTGACCGGCACAGCGGCGGAAGTGACGCCGGTGCGCTCGGTAGATCGTATTCAAGTTGGAGCAGGATCACGCGGGGCAGTGACAAAGGCAGTGCAGGATGCGTTTTTCGCTTACACCAGCGGTGCCAAAGAAGATGTGTATGGTTGGCTGACACCGGTTCGCTAGACCGAACCGGGCGACTAGACACTAGAAAGCGAATTGGAGCGATAAAAATGGGCAAAGTGTTGACGGGTGCTGAAATTTTACTGGAATGTTTGCTTCGGGAAGGCGTGGATTTGATTTTCGGCTATCCGGGCGGCGCAATTTTGCCAACTTACGATACGCTGACGAAATACCCACAAATTCATCATGTGCTGGTGCGCCATGAGCAGGGTGCGAGCCATATGGCTGACGGCTATGCACGGGCAACCGGCAAGGTGGGGGTAGCACTGGCAACCAGCGGGCCGGGCGCAACTAATCTGGTGACGGGGATCGCCACGGCGATGATGGACTCTTCTCCGATTGTGTGCATCACCGGACAAGTGCCGCGCGGGGCGATTGGCTCTGACGCATTTCAAGAGACGGACGTGACTGGCGTGACGCTGCCGGTGACCAAGCACAACTACCTGGTGATGGACATACATGAACTGCCGTACATTGTGCGCGAGGCTTTTTATATCGCACGGACGGGCAGGCCGGGGCCGGTACTGATTGACATTCCCAAGGATATTCAGAACGAGAAGATTGAGTTTGTGTACCCTGAGGGTGAAATTCGGCTTCCGGGTTACCGCCCACCGCAGAAGGCGCTACCCGACGAAATTGAGGCGGCACTGGAACTGATTAACGCGGCGCAGAAGCCTGTGATTCTGGCGGGGCATGGCATTTTGATGTCTGGCGCGATGGCGGAAGTGCGCGAACTGGCAGAGCGCGCGCAGATTCCAGTTTCGATGACGCTGCTAGGGAAAGGCTCGATGCCGGAAAACCACCCGCTGAACCTGCGGATGATGGGGATGCACGGCGAAGCGGCCTCCAATAATGCGATACAGGAATCGGACCTGCTGATTGCGCTAGGAATGCGTTTTGATGACCGCGTGACCGGCAACCTGAAGACGTATGCGCAGGGCGCGAAGAAGATACATATTGATATTGACCCGTCGGAAATCAACAAGAATGTGCCGGTGGATGTGGGAATGGTCGGTGATTTGCGGACAGTGCTGACACAACTGCTGCCGGGCGTAAAGCGCGCGAGCCACGCTGAATGGCTGAATCATATTCGGGACTGGCAGGAAGACGCGCATGAGCGTGACATCATCAACCGTGAAACAGAGATGTTGATGGGCGCGCAGGTGATCAACGATCTGTGGAAATTCACGGGCGGCGAAGCGATCACGGTTTCGGATGTGGGACAACATCAAATGCTGGAAGCGCAGTATTACCCACACCAGCGCCCGATGACGATGATCACCAGCGGCGGGCTAGGCACGATGGGCTTTGGGCTGCCGGCGGCGATTGGCGCGAAGATGGGCAAGCCGGATGAAGAAGTGTGGGCGATTGTGGGCGATGGCGGCTTTCAGATGACGCTGTGCGAGCTGGCGACAGCCCGACAGGAAAACGTGGGCGTGAAGATCGCCATTGTGAACAACAGCTATCTGGGAATGGTGCGACAGTGGCAGGAATTCTTCTATGAGGAACGCTACTTTGCGACGCCGATCTTCAGCCCGGATTTTGTAAAACTGGCGGAAGCCTATGGTATTCCAGCGATGCGGGTAACGGATCGTTCACAGATGGAGGAATCGGTGGAATTTGCGCGCAGGCATGATGGGCCGGTGCTGATTGAGTATGTGGTAGAGAAGGAAGAGATTGTGTATCCGATGGTGCCGGCTGGCGCTGACTTAGACAATATGATTCGCCGCCCGAAACCTGGCGACGTGGGGGTGAAATAATGAGCGATCAAGCTGAAAAGACTAAACACATTCTGGTGGCATTGGTCGAGAATAAGCCGGGCGTTCTAAACCGGATTGCCAGTTTGTTTCGGCGGCGCAATTTCAACGTGGACAGCCTGACGGTTGGGCGCACACATCGCTCGCATATTTCGCGGATGACGATTGTGATGGACGGCAGCGGGATCAGCGGGCGACGGATTGCCGCTAACCTGTTTAAGCTGATCAATGTGATTGATGTGGCGGTGGTTTCTGAAGAACCGCACGTGAGCCGCGATCTGGCACTGATCAAGGTACGGGCGAACGACGCAGATGCGCGCAACCATTTGACGCAGGTTTGCGATCAGTACCCGGCGCATATTGTGGATATTGGGCCGGAAGTGGCGATTGTGCAGATTGCCGCACAGGAAGACCTGGTGGAGATGCTGATCAAGGAATTAGAGCCGCTGGGTATTGTAGAGATGGTGCGTACCGGCGTGGTGGCGATGGGGCGCGGCGTGCGTATTCTGGACTCGCCGTATGAGCCGGTGATTCCGGCGACGCGGAACAGCAACGGAAACGGGGCGTATCAGGTTTACGGCGTGTAGCGGGGAAACCTTACCCCGACCCCTCTCCGTACACGGAGAGGGGAGGATTAGACGGTAGGTTGAATGAGAGCGGGCGCAGCACGCTGCGCCCCTACGCAAGGTTTGTTAGGGATACGGGGGCGATGGGCCTCCGACTACGAGGGAGAAGGTTGTTTCATGGCTACACTTTTTTATGACAAGGATGCTGATCTTTCGCTGCTGGATGGCAAGACGATTGCCGTGATCGGGTATGGCAGCCAGGGACATGCACACGCGCTGAACGCAACCGACAGCGGCGTAAAGGTGATCGTTGGTTTGCATGAGGGCAGCAAGAGCGCGGCGAAAGCCGAGGCCGATGGCCTGAAGGTATATTCAGTAGGCGAGGCGGTAAAGCAGGCTGATATTGTGATGGTGTTGATTCCGGATACCAAGCAGGCGCAGGTTTATCACGATGAGATTGCGCCGAATTTGAAGGCAGGCGCGATGCTGATGTTTGCGCACGGCTTCAATATTCATTTCAAGTCTATTGAGCCGCCGACGAATATTGACGTGACGATGATTGCGCCGAAAGCGCCGGGGCACCGGGTACGCGAGGTGTTCAAGGAAGGCGCGGGCACGCCGGGACTGCTGGCGGTGTATCAGGATGCGACGGGCAACGCGAAGGCGCTGGCGATGGCCTATGCGCGCGCGATTGGCTGTACCCGCGCGGGTGTGATTGAGACGACATTCAAGGAAGAGACGGAAACCGACCTGTTCGGCGAACAGGCGGTGCTTTGCGGCGGCGTGACCGCGCTGGTGCGCTCGGCGTTTGAAACACTGGTGAAGGCGGGATACCAGCCGGAAGTGGCCTATTTTGAATGTATGCACGAACTGAAGTTGATCGTTGACCTGATGTATGAGGGCGGCCTGAGCTACATGTGGTACAGCGTGAGCGATACGGCGGAATATGGCGGCTATCTGGTGGGCGATCACATTGAAGCAGATGTGAAGGAATACTTCGCGGAAGTGATTCATAACATTCAGGATGGCTCGTTTGCGCGGCAGTGGATCGCTGAGAATCAGGCCGGGCTGCCGGAGTTCAAGCAGCGCCGCAAGCGTGAACATGATCTGCTGATTGAAGAAGTGGGCGGAAAGCTGCGCCCGATGATGTCGTTCCTGAAGGCGAAGAGCATCAAGCAGGAGTCGTAGAAACCTCACCCCCAGCCCCTCTCCGTACACGGAGAGGGGAGGAAAGATGGGGGCGGGGAAGGTGAACGGCGCAGGTATTTTTAGGGAATAGATGATGCAGGTGCGGCGGTATTCTGATCCGGTTGAATTTTATGAGCGCGCGGCGCCATTTTTGCTGGCGCGCGAGGCTGAACACTGCCTGCTGCTGGGATTGAGCAAGCGAACGGCGGCATGCGAATATGATGATCCACCCCCGTATCTGGCGCTAGTGGAAGCCGACGGCGAAGCAGCGGCGGTGTGTATGCGAACGCCGCCGCTGAACGTGATTCTTTCGGAGATGGATGATCCAGTGTGTGCGACGCTGTTTGCACAAGACTTAAACGAGATATGGACGACGCTACCGGGATTGTTTTCGCCGCCGGAAGCGGCAAAAGCGTTCCATGATCGCTGGTTTGAGCTGACGGGTGAAACTGCGGAACTGGCCTATCGGGAAATGGTTTACCGGCTGGACAAGGTGAACTATCGTCCCGCGGTTGAAGGCGAAATGGTGAGGGCGACCGAGCGAGATTTTCACCTGCTGGTGGATTGGATTCATGCGTTTCATGCCGAGGCGCTGGGAAATACGGTTACGCCGGATGTTGAAAAGACTGTGCAGCGGCAATTGGCCGCCGAACTTGGCAAAGGTGGGTTGTATCTCTGGATGGTTGAAGGGAACCCGGTGGCATTGGCGGGTTATGGCAACCCGACGTTGAGGGGCATACGGGTTGGCCCGGTTTATACCCCGCCTGAGCATCGCGGGTTCGGGTATGGGACGGCGATTTCGGCGGGGATTAGCCAGTATTTACTGGACAGCGGCAGACAGTTCGTGTTTTTATTTGCCGACAGCGACTATGCGCCGTCTAACCATGTCTACCGGAAGATTGGCTATCAGCCGGTGACCGATGTGTATCAGTACAACTTCCGCACAGGCGGATGATGGAGTGAGTGACCGATGGACGACGATCCCGGTATTGTAGGAAGGGGGTGATCCTGTGGCTGAAGATGGTCTTGCTGACCTTACGCGATTTGACGAAGACTCTTTAGGCTTGAAAGGACATCCCTACAATGAACAGCAACGGTATTCCTGCGATTGATGATGATGTGGTCGTGTTTTTCGATACGACGCTGCGCGATGGTGAGCAAAGCCCGGGCGCAACGCTGACCAGCGCGGAAAAGCTGGAAATTGCGCGACAGTTAAAGCGACTGGGCGTGGATATTATCGAGGCCGGCTTTCCGGCGGCTTCGCCTGACGATCTGGCGGCGGTGCAGCGGATTGCGCAGGAAGTGGGGACTGAGGATGGGCCGATCATCTGCGGGCTGGCGCGGGCGGTTGAGCGCGATATTCGGGTTTGCTGGGAAGGTGTGAAGGATGCGGCTAAGCCGCGTATTCATACCTTTTTAGGCACGTCGGATATTCACCTGCAATATCAGACCGGACTCAGCCGGGCACAGGCATTAGAGACGATAGGCAGCATGGTTTCGCTGGCGCGCAGCCTGTGCGACGATGTGGAGTTCAGCCCGATGGACGCCGGGCGTACTGATCCGCAATTTCTGGTGGAAGCATGCGCGGCAGCGGTGGCGGCGGGGGCAACTACGCTGAATATTCCGGATACGGTGGGCTATGTGACGCCGCAGGAATGGGGCGATTTGATCTCGATGCTGATCGCGGAGACGCCGGGCGCAGGCAAGGGCAGCGGCGTGGTGTGGTCGGTACACTGCCACAACGATCTGGGGCTGGCGACGGCGAATACGCTGGCGGGCGTTCATGCGGGCGCGCGGCAGGTGGAAGTGACAGTTAACGGCATTGGCGAACGCGCGGGCAACACCAGCCTTGAAGAAGTGGCGATGGCGCTGCAAACCCGCCCGCAGTTCTACAATTTACGCACGTATATTAACAGCCGCGAAATTGTGAAGACCAGCCGGATGGTGAGCAATTACACCGGCATGCACGTGCAGGCGAATAAGGCGATTGTGGGCGCGAATGCCTTTGCGCATGAGGCGGGGATTCATCAGGATGGGATGCTGAAGAACGCCAGCACCTACGAGATTATGACACCGGAAAGCGTGGGCTGGTCGCAAAGCCGGTTGGTGCTGGGCAAGCACAGCGGACGGCATGCGTTGAAGGTGCGCTTGCAGGAACTGGGCTACGAACTAGACAAAGATCAAGTGAATGCGATATTTGAACGGTTCAAGGCGCTGGCTGACGCAAAGAAGAATGTGACGGATGCCGATCTTGAGGCGCTGATGACCGATGAGCTTCATCGCCCGGTGGAGTATTTCAAACTGGAAGAAATTCAGGTGACCTGCGGCACGATGGGCATGCCGACGGCGACGGCTAAGATGAGCAACCCGGATGGCGAAACACTGATTCGCGCGGCGGTAGGCACGGGGCCTGTGGATGCCTGCTACCGGGCAGTTGATGCGGTTGTACAATGCCCGAACACACTGATTGAGTACAGCGTACACAGCGTAACGGCGGGAATTGACGCGCTGGGCGAAGTGACGGTACGGATCGCTGATCCAGACACGGGACGTTCGTTCGGCGGGTACGGCGCGGACGATGATATTATCGTCGCCAGCGTGAAGGCGTATCTGGCGGCGCTGAACCGGATGGTTGCAGGATTAGGCTTAGGTACGCAGGTGAAACCTGAGGGCGAGGCGGCGACTGTTAGTATTGCCGGGGATTAGGTACTTGTAATGACAATGGATGTTAAAGCATCGGTACAGCAGCAGTTTGGGAACGCCGCCGAAAAATATGCGGTGAGCGCCGTTCACGCACAGGGGGCTGACCTGACGCGGATGGTGGCACTGGCGGCGCTGAACGGCAGCGAGATAGTGCTAGATGCAGGCTGCGGGGCGGGACATACGGCGCTGGCTTTTGCGCCACACTGCGCGCAGGTGGTGGCGTATGACCTGACGGAAACGATGCTGGCGCAGGTGGAACGGCTGGCAAGCGAGCGCGGGTTGAATAACGTAGAGACGCGGCAGGGCGATGTTGAGGCGCTGCCATTTGAGGATGCCAGTTTCGACCTTGTGGTTACACGGTACAGCGCTCATCATTGGCCGAACCCGGCGGCGGCACTGCGGGAATTCCGGCGGGTGGTGAAGCCGGGCGGGCGGGTGTTGGTGAGCGATATTGTGGCGCCGGAGATGCCGGTAGACGATACCTTCTTGCAGACGATTGAACTGCTGCGGGATATTTCGCATGTGCGGGATCACAGCGTGTCACAATGGTTACGCATGTTTGCTGACAGTGGATTTACGGCGGAAGTCGCTTTTACATGGCGCTTGCCGCTGAAATTTGAGCCGTGGGTTGATCGAATTGGCACGCCCGCGCCGTATGTGGAGATTTTGCGACGGGTGATGACGGATGCGCCGATGGAAGCGCGGGCGCATTTTGAGATTCAGCCGGATTTTACGTTTACGTTAGATGGCGCGCTGCTGATGGCAGCGCCGGTGTAATGGATTGAAGGTTTATGACGACACAGACGCCCCAAACGCTATTTGAAAAGGTATGGAACCAGCACCTTGTACGCCCGCAGAGCGATGATTTGCCGGCGGTGCTGTATATTGACCTGCACCTAGTGCATGAAGTGACTTCACCGCAAGCCTTCACACAGCTTCGAGAGCGCGGTTTGAAGGTGCGCCGGCCGGATAAGACGCTGGCGACGATGGATCACAGCACGCCGACCACGCCGCGCGGCGCGGATGGCATCATTCCGGTGACGGATGCGATGGCAGCGGCACAGCTTGAGGTGATGCGTAAGAACTGCAATGACTTCGGGATTCGGCTGTTTGACCTTGGTACGCGCAATCAGGGGATTGTGCATGTGATTGGGCCGGAGCAGGGGATCACGCAGCCGGGGATGACGATTGTGTGCGGCGACAGCCACACCAGCACACATGGCGCATTTGGCGCGCTGGCTTTTGGCATTGGCACCAGTGAAGTAGCGATGGTGCTGGCGACACAATGCCTGCTGCAAAACAAGCCGAAAACGATGGCGGTACGGGTGAACGGCAGGCTGGATGCGGGGGTGACGGCGAAGGATATCATCCTTGGCATTATCGCTAAGATCGGGATTGGCGGCGGCACCGGCTACGTATTCGAGTATATGGGCGAGGCAATTCGCGGCCTGAGCATGGAAGGCCGGATGACCATCTGCAATATGTCTATTGAGGGCGGCGCGCGCGCG
>JACSRP010000188.1 GCA_014879665.1 Anaerolineae bacterium
GGAAGAATCGGTATCGTTACCTCCGGCAGGTCACCGACCAGTGAATTGAGGAAAGCTAAGATATAGTAGGCTTCGTCATCAGTGAGATCCCGGTTCAGTTGAACGCTTGCCATTGTGCGAACGGCCTCTTCCAGCGTTTCTGCGCTGCCATCATGGAAGTATGGTGCGGTGAGCGAAATATTGCGCCACGTTGGCACACGGAACAGATATTCATCGGCCTCTTCGCCCGTAACCACGGCACGACCCATATCTTCGCCGTGATTGAAACGCATCAGGCTTCCGGTTGAAAGCATCGCGCCGTTATGGCAGGCTACACAGCCTACCTGTACGATAATTTCCATGCCGCGCTGCGCATCTTCAGAAAGCGCATCTATTTCGCCGCGCAGATAGCGATCTAGCGCGTCATTAGGGGTGATTAGCGTGCGCTCAAAGACGGCAATCGCCCGTACGATATTCTCGAAAGTAATCGGGTTTTCTTCTCCGGGGAATGCTGCTTCAAAGTACGGCAGATAACCTTCGATGCGGACGATACGGTCTACCGCAATATCGGCTGGCGCGTTCATTTCAACAGATGCCTGAATCGGGCCTTCCGCCTGCTCTTCAAGCCCGGTCGCGCGGGCATCCCAGAACTGCAATTCAAAGAATGCTGCGTTGAGCACCGTTGGCGCGTTACGCCCACCAGTCAGGAAATCATGGCCCAGGGAAGTGGGTAAACGGTCAGTGCCGCCAAGGCCAAGGTTGTGGCAGGTGTGGCAGGAAATTACCCCGCTGGATGAAAGGCGTGGCTCGAAATACAGCATCTGGCCGAGCACCACTTTTTCCGGCGTAGACAGGTTATCTTCCGGCTCCGGGGCAGCATCGGGAAGTGTCGCAAAAACGCCCTGCACGACCTGTGGGCGAGGTTCCGGTGTTTCCTGTGCTGCAATGACCACGGCGCTCACAATAAATACGATCCCAAGTAAAGGGGTAATCATCCAAAGATTCTTTTTCATAGAATTCCCTTTCGCGCCAGCGGCAGAATTTGACGTTTGGCACATCCTATATCGCGGTGATTGTACAATTTATCACAATCATTGGCTGATGATAAAGATCACCTTGACCCGGTGACAGATGGCATTGTTCTTGAGGTGCTGGAAACTGAAAGAGATTACATTCGAGAGAACGAGGATTTATACAGCGATGGCTTCCGGCATGACTGCGCCGGTTTCGATGACCGGCAGCAGCGCCGCTTCAATATCCGCCAGCGATTCGGCGCGCACCAGCCGGTCACGCAGTTTGGCCGCGCCGGGAATGCCCAGATGATATTTGGTGAGCTGGCCGCGCAGCTCGCAGACTGCGGTATATTCCGGGTGCTGCGTGGTCGCCAGCGTGATTTGCGCGTGGCGCAGCGCGGCGGCGGCGCGTTCCTGCGGGGTCGGCGGCGGCAAATGTTCGCCAGTTTGCAGGTAATGCCAGATCTGCGGGAATACCCAGTGATTGCCTAGCGCGGCGCGGCCAATCATCACCGCATCGCAGCCGGTTTCGTGGAACATGCGCGCGGCATCCTCCGGAGTTTCCACGTCGCCATTGCCGATCACCGGAATAGACACGGCCTTTTTGACCTGCCGGATGATGTCCCAGTTGGCCAACCCGCTGAAACCCTGATCGGCGGTGCGGCCATGCACGGCAATTGCCTTCACCCCGGCATTTTCGGCGGCTCTGGCGAAGGGGACAGCGGTGAGTTCATCTGGAGTCCAGCCCGCTCGCACCTTAACAGTGATCGGAATCTTCACTGCATTCACCACGGCGCGCACTACCGCTTCGGCGGCGCAGACATCACGCAGCAGGGCAGCGCCTGCCCCCTGTTTGGCCACCTTTGGCACCCAGCAGCCCATGTTAATGTCCACAATTTCCGCACCAGAGTCGGCCACCACCTGCGCCGCTTCGGCCATTACCGCCGGATCAGCGCCGAACAACTGCACTGATACCGGGCGTTCATCGGTGGTCCAATCGAACATGGCGAAGGTCTTGTTGTTCTTGTAGTGAATCGCCAGCGAGGACAGCAGTTCGGTGGTTACCAGCCCGCAGACGCCGGTTTCTTTTGCCAGCAGACGGGCGGCGTGGTTGGTCTGCCCGGCCATCGGCGCGAGTGTCAGCGGAACGTGGATGTGTATATCCCCGATATTAAACGGGGCGGGAGTTGGCAGGCGTTGTTCGGCCATAGGGTTACGAGTCTATATTTACGAAATTGCATTATGGGTTCAATGCCCTGAAAAATCAATTGAGAGCAAAGCTCGCCGGGTTGATAGCCGAATCATGCTTCCCCGCGTTATAGTTTCGGCGACAATTTGATTCTTATTCATGATCCCAAACGAAAGATTGCAGATTGCATATGGAAAATAGGCTGCGTATTGCCGGAAAAGTGGTTGCGGTTATTTATGCTGTGGCCGCAGTGGTGCTGCTGGTGGGGATCATTTTTAGCGCAACGTCGATTCGTGGTTTCGCCGCAACACCCCGTCAGGTGGGCGCGCTGCTGAACGAAGCTAATTTTCGCGATCAGGTTGCGCCAGCATTATTTGCGGCACTGGTGGCCGAACTGCCGGAGACGCTTACGGCCAACAATGTCGTACTGCGAATCAGCGAATTGACACGCCCGCTGCTGGCCGCTGATGCGCGGACGATTGCCAGCACTATCCTTTCGCCGGAATGGCTGCGGGCGCAATTTTCCGGGCTGATTTCGAATACCATTTCGCGGGCGCAAACGCGCGCGACAGAACAGGCGCAGCTTTTTCTAGGGCAGTTTGAGGGGCAGCCTGCTTTTGAAATTGCACAGGTAGTTTTGCGACTGGCGCGGGTGTGTTCGGCGCAGGAAGAGCAGGCGTTAGGATCGGCGGCGGCTTCTGGCGATTACTCGCTGATCAATTTTATCTGCAACCCTGCGAGCGCCCCTGAAGGCGCGATCCGTGAGGTGATGCGCGACGTGATCATCACGTTTCTGGGGCGGCTTGGGGCGCAGTTGGTCGCAGAAATAGAAATCGTGCTGCCTGATTTTGATTTGAGCGAGGTTGTCTTTGATACTCCGGTTGGTCCGGTCAGGCTTGAATGGCCGTATCTGGTGATCGGACAGGGAATACTGTCGTTCAGAGTGGCGATTCCGGAAGAACTAACCACTCGTGTTGAGACGGCGGCAGCCAGCGCGCAGGCGGCAGTGCAGACGGCGGTTGCCCTTCCGCAGCAGATGGTCGCTACCTCCAGCGCCAACGTACAGTCACTGGCGACGGAAGCAATCGGGCTTGCCCGAACCCTCACCGCGCCGACGGATACCCCGACGCCAGCGCCAACCGACACCCCGATTCCCATCGCTGTGCCGGAAATCCGTCCACTTAACGCAGCAGCAGATGCCGCGCAGACCATCATTCTGGAAATAGACGCGGGCTTGATGCAGGCGGCGGATTGGGTGGCCATCAGGCTGTGGGTGGTGGGTGGAGTGCTGCTGATTCACCTGCTGATCTGCGCGCTGTTCGCGCTGCGCTGCTGGCGGCTCGTTGGCCTGTGGGCGGGTGGTGCGCTGGCGGCTGCCGGCCTGTATGTGCTGATCTGGGGCACATCGTGGATTAGCGATGTTATTTTTGTGGATGCTGCCCCCCCCGATGCCCCGACCGCGGTGCTGGAACTTCAGACTACGCTGGAACGGTCTCTTGAAAATGCCTTACATTCAGAGATTATCGCGCCGCTGCAAACACAGGGTATCGTGCTGCTGATTTTGGGCGTGGCGCTGCTGGCGTTCTTTGGATTTTTGAGCTGGCAGGCCGCGAAAAAGGCTGCGCCGGAAGTTACAGAGATGGGCGGCGCGGCATCCTGAAAATTCGCTGCGCCCCAAGTAAGCTGCTGTAAAGGGAATAAGATTTTGACTTCATCAGCAGGACACTTCACCCTCGCCGTCAATGCTTTTGCGGATGGCGATCTGAATACAGCGCTAGCGCATATCCGCGTGGCGGCGGCTGGCGATCCGGATAATCCGGTCTATGCGGCCTCAATCACTTACCTTGAAAACCGGCTGAATCATGGCGCGGCCAATGCTTACGCATCGCCGGAAGGCTTTCAGGCATTTGTGCGCGGCGGCGGCAATACCCCACTGTATGAGAATACCAGCGCGGCGCTGGGCAGCGTATACCGCGAATATATGGCCTTCCACTTGCTGGACATAGGCACAGGCGACGGGTTGGCGCTGATTCCGGCGCTGGAGACTACGATTGACCGGTTGGATGTGGTTGAGCCTTCGGCGGCGCTGCTGGAAAATCTGGAGCGTCAGCTTCGAGAAATGGGGCGGCCCTATCGCGCCTTTCAGGGGACGCTGCAAGATTTTGCCGCCCAAACCGGGGAGCATTGGGATGTGGCGCAGGCCACCTACAGCCTGCAATCGCTGCCCTTTGACGAGCGCCCGGCGATGCTGCGCTGGCTGCGCGAACACACAGATCGGCTGCTGCTGGTTGAGTTTGATGCGCCGGATTTTCGCAATCCGCTGGCGCCGGAGCGGATTCAGCATGTGCTGGCGCGGAATCAGCTAGGGCTGGCGGAATATGCCGGAAATGACACGGTGATACAAGGCTTCCTGATGCCGGTAATGTGGGGCTATTTTGACCGTTCGGCAGGGCGACTGAATTACGAGCAGCCGGCTGCCGCGTGGTCGCAGCAGCTTGGCGAGGCCGGCTTTGCGACGGTGACGACTCGCCTGATTTATCCATACTGGTGGGCAGATGCGTATCTGCTGGATGCGCGGTAAGTAGGTTGAGGGGTTATATTGAAGATGGAAACGAATGTCGTGCTGGTCACCGGCGGGTTGGGCTGTATCGGCGCGTGGACGCTGTACCATCTGGCGCAGCGCGGCGTGAAGGCGATCTGCTTTGATCTGGGCAGCAGCCGCCACCGCCTGAACCTGCTGATGAGCGCCGATGAGCAGGAAGCGATCACCTTTGTTCCGGGCGATCTCACCGATTTTGAACAGGTGAAGGCGGCGCTGCAAGATCATGGCGTGACGCATATTGTGCACCTGGCGGCGCTGCAAGTGCCGTTCTGCCGCGCCAACCCGGTGATGGGCGCACAGGTGAATGTGGTTGGCACGGTTAATATCTTTGAAGCCGCTAAACAGACCGGGATCAAGCATCTGGCGCAGGCATCCTCTATCGCCATTTACGGCACGCCTGAAGAATATACCGATATTACGGGGGATGACGGCCTGATTCCGAATAAGGCGCTGCCTAATCCGCACACGCTGTATGGCGTATACAAAGTGGCCGGCGAGGGGATCGCCTCGGTGTATTGGGGCGAAAACGGGATCAGCAGTACCGCGCTGCGCCCGTATACGGTTTATGGTTTGGGGCGCGATCAGGGGATGACCAGCGAACCGACTAAAGCGATGCAGGCGGCCGCCGCGGGGCAGCCATTTCATATCAGTTTTGGCGGTACGATGCAGTTCCAATGGGCGTCGGATGCTGCGCAGCAGTTCATCGAGGCCGCATTCTGCCCGACGGAAGGCGCGCATGCTTATAATCTGGGCGGCGTGCCGATCACTGTTGAAGCGGCTGCGGCGATCATTCGGGGCATCCGGCCAGACGCGCAGATCACAGTTGATCCGAAGCCGCTGGCTTTCCCGCGCGGGTTTGACGACGCTGCGCTGCGTGCAGCGATGCCCGTTTATGAAACCCCGCTCGAAGAGGGCATTCGCGCCACACTGGAAGGCTTCGAGCGAGCGCGTATGTAAAACAAAAATGGGCGCAATAAGCACCCATTTGATATATAGAATGTTGGCTTGTTAGCGCTAGGAATTCAGAATCTTGGCCTTCTGCACTTCAAACTCGGCATCGGTCAAAATGCCCTGATCGCGCAGTTGAGCGATCTGCTGAAGCTGCGTGACTTTTTCCTGCGTCATTCCGGTTGGCTGAGGCGCTTGCTGCGGCACGGGCTGCTGCTGTACCTGCTGCTGTACCTGCTGCGGTTTAGGCGCCATTGCGTTGTTAACCACATTAGAGGCTGCCTGCGCCGTACCGACAACTACAGCGGTGCGCGCCATTGTACTGACAATACCGGGTCCACCACGTCTACGATTCATGATATTTTCTTCCTTTACTATTAGACTTCGTCTAGTGCGTCATAATAAATTTCGGCAGCTTCGACGATTTCACGATCAACAAGATCAATATCCACCAGCGTTCCGCCTGCATTACGAACGGCTGCCGCAAATTCTGCTGCCCAAACATGCTCAAAGACCAGCACCGCTTCGGCGCTGTTGGGTTCCAGATCTTCGGCCAATTCTATCATGTCGGATTCAGAAATCAGCGACATCACATCATTCACCAGCAGATCAAAGCCGCTGGCATCTTCCAGATCATCCAGTTCAATGATACTGATAACGCCGTCAGCATCCTTTTTCAAGAACAGCAGATCGATCACCCGGATGATGCCGCTGTCGTGAACTTTTGCCAGCGCTTCGGCAATTTCGCCGCGAAAATTATTACCTTCAAACTTCACAACGATGTATTGAATTGGGCCTAAGGCCATTATTGAATCCTCCCGCGGTTTCTAAGGCAGTGATGACTATAGCGCAAAAAGCAAAGAGAGATATAAGAGTTGTTATAGAAAATACAGATTAAGTACTACGCCCAATCTCGCAGAAACAGAAAATCATGCCCGACGGTGCGGCGGCTGAGCTTGGCGATGTTCGGCATTGTTCGCTTGAAGTGGTTGGCTTTGACCCGCCGCCATACGCCGGTGACGAAAGCTGCGTCGAAGCCCTCATCAATCACTTCGTTCACGGTGTAGCGTTCGTCTACCAACAGGAACAACACCTGATCCACATCGGCATAGGTGTACCCTAGATCGTCTTCGTCCGTTTGCCCCGCCCACAGGTCGGCGCTGGGCGGTTTTTGCAGGATGGAATCCGGCACGTTCAGCGCCTTTGCAAGCTGGCGAAGCTGGGTTTTATAGAGATCGCCAATAGGCTGCAAGGCAACGCCGCTGTCGCCATAAATGGTGGAGTACCCTAGCAGAATTTCAGTCTTGTTGCCGGTGCCCATCACCAGCCCACCCCACGCCGCCGATTGATCATAAAGCACGGTCATACGCAAGCGCGCCAGCACGTTGCCTTTACGCAGATTGGTGATATCTGGAAATTGTGCGAACAGCGGATCGGCCATGCCGGTCACTTCGACGGTTAGCGATGGCAGCCCTAATGCCTGAATTACTTTGTCTGCATCGGAAAGGCTGTCTGCTGATGACGATTTATAGGGCATGCGTACTGCCAGTACATTTTCCGCGCCCAGCGCTTCCGCGGAAAGATAGGCGGATACAGCAGAGTCTACGCCGCCGGAAAGCCCGATGACTGCGCGCTTCATGCCGGCTTTGCGAATTTCATCACCGATGAAACCGGACAGCACCTTTCGCGCCAGATCGGTATTGATGGCCAGGCGTTCAGTCAATGAATCGTTGGGGGTACGCAGCGTTACGCTCATCGGTGATTCCTTGTCAGAATGCGATCCATTTCGCGCAGCATCAGTTCGGGGCGCTCATCGCGCAGCAGCGGCAGGCGGCTGCGGGTGCGGTGAAGCTGATTAAGATCCACGTCGCAGGTGAGCAGGGCTTCATCCAGATAATGCCCTTTCAGTAAAAACGCGCCGTTCGGATCCACGATGCTGGAACCACCCCAGAAATTTTTGCCATCTTCATAGCCAACGCGGTTGCAATGCACAATATAGCTGGTGAACAGGCTTCCGTAGGCCTGATTGACCAGCTCAACCCACTGCCCGCCGCTGAAAATTTCGCTTGTATCCAGCCCTCGGCTGGGGCTGGCACTAGTGAAAATCATCAGGTCTGCGCCGTCCATCCACAGCAGATAGGGCGGCGACATATGCCAGAAATCTTCGCAGATCAGCATCCCCACGCGGCCAAAGCGGGTATCGAATGCGCGGGCATTTTCGCCATGATCGAAAAAACGCGATTCGTCAAACATGCCATAGGTGGGCAGGTAAATTTTATGATGAATATGCAGCAGTTCACCGAGAGAAATGTAGGCGCTGGCGATATAAAACCGCTGGCGCTCATCCTGATGCACGAAGCCGAATACAATGTCTATGCCGGTATTACGGCTGGCCTCGCTTAGCAGGCGAAAGGTGCTGTCGTCCAGTGTTGGGCGGATGGCGACTTCCGGCACTAAATCCATCACCTGATAGCCGGTCAGCGAAAGTTCGGGGAAGATCAACAGGTCAATGCCCTGCGCCGCCGCCTCGTCTATCGTTTGCAGATGCTTATCCAGATTGCGCGGCACATCCCCTAGCTTCGGGTACATCTGCGCGAGGCCAATTTTTAGGCGCATGGATGACTCTCGTTGGTATGAAATGGATGGGGAGATTGTAACACAGGGGAGGACATTGCCAGCTAAACAGCTAGATTGTTTTACCGGCCATCGCCGGTATAGCAATTGTCACGACAGATTGTAAGTTCGCTTATATATACAAGGAAGATTCTATAACCCCGCAAAAAGCAGCCTCCATCCCCTAATCTGTTAGCGCATTGGCGTTAAGGGTGTGGCTGCTGATGGTGTGCTCGGAGTCACCTTCATCTCGCGGCGCGGGGCGTGCGGTGAAAGCCAGTTTGCTATTTTCTATCTGCGTCAAAATGGTGTCGTCGTTGGCGAAGGCATCCTCAACGATGCGCCCGCTTAGGGGGCGGATTAGTAATCGCTCAACTGCGCGACGCAGTGGACGCGCACCAAGGATCGGATCATAGCCCTGATCCAGAATCAGTTCGCGTGCATCTTCTGAAAGCTCCAGTTTCAAATGCTGCGATTTCAGGCGCTGATGCAGGTCTTGCAGGTTCAAATCCAAAATTTTGCTGAGCACGTCCCGGGTCAGGGGATTGAACGTGACCACTTCATCGAGCCGGTTCAAAAATTCAGGGCGGAAATAGCGATTCAGATAGGCGCTGTAATCTGGCATCCGTTCTGAGCCGACGAAGCCCAGCGGTTTGCTGACCTCTTCGGTGCCAATGTTGCTGGTCATGATGAATACGGCATGGCGAGCGTCCACCGTGCCGCCATGGGCATCACTGAGGCGGCCTTCGTCGAACACTTGCAGGAAAATATCGAAAATTTCCGGCGCGGCTTTTTCCACTTCGTCCAGCAGCACTACGCTGTAGGGGCGGCGGCGCAGTGCATCGGTCAGTTGGCCGCCGCGATTTGAGTCTTTATAGCCGGGCGGTGCGCCGATCAACCGGGCGACTGTATGTGCATCGTGAAACTCAGACATGTCGAGGCGGATCATGGCCTCATCATCGCCAAACATGAAATTCGCCAGCGCCCGTGCTAGTTCGGTTTTGCCAACGCCGCTGGGGCCGAGAAATAGAAATACGCCAATTGGACGGTTGGGATCGTGCAAGCCGGCGCGCGCAGTTTTGATGGCCGCGGCTACCGTCTGCAAGGCGTGATCTTGCCCGATCACCCGCTTCAGTAGTTCTGATTCAAGCTCAGTTAGGCGGCGCTTCTCATCTTTCGTCAATTCATTGGCAGGGATGCCAGTCCAATCGGAAAGCACCGCCGCCACGTTCTCAACGTGAACATCCATCAGACGATCCGGATCGTCAGGGGCAATCGTGCTGATCACCACGCGAGCACAGGCTTCGTCCAGCAGATCAATCGCTTTGTCTGGCAGTCGCCGGTCAGACATGTAGCGCACCGACATACGCACCGCCGCCGCCAGCGCTTCCGGGCGAATGGTTACCCCATGATGATCTTCTAATCGCTGGCGCTGCCCGGCGAGGATGGTGAGCGAGTCTTCTTCAGAAGGTTCTTCGATGTCTATCGGGCGGAAACGGCGATCCAGCGCCGGGTCCTGGGCGATGGCGCGTTGATATTCAGCATGGGTGGTGGCGCCGATGCACACAATTTCGCCGCGTGCCAGCGCCGGCTTTAGGATATTGGCCGCGTCTAAATTGCTGTCAATGGTATCGCCAGCGCCGACGATGGTATGAATTTCATCAATGAACAGGATCACGTTGCCAGCATTTTTGGCCTCTTCGACGATGCCGATCAGCCGTTCTTCAAACTGCCCGCGCAGCGAGGTTCCGGCCACCAGCGTGCCGATTTCAATCTGCACCAACCGTCTGTTAAGCAGCGAGGGCGGCGCTGAATGATTTTGGATAGCGTAGGCCAGCCCTTCGACCACCGCAGTTTTGCCGACACCGGCATCACCTAACAGCAGTGGGTTATTCTTCTTGCTGCGCGCCAGCGTGCGGGCGACAGCGCGAATTTCACGTTCACGGGCGATTGCCGGGCCGATCTTACCATCTCTGGCCTGCTCCATCAGGTCGCGGCCATATTTATCCAGCAGCGGCGTGGGTGCCCGGCTGCCCGGCTTAATCTCAGCATCGGCATCCACGCCGGGAAAATACTCTTCCGAAACCAGATCGTCAAAGTCTGACGAGTTGAACAGGCCGCTGTCGTTCAGTGGAATAGACGGCGGCACGCCAGCGAGATCTTTTTCATAAGCTTCATTGAGCAGCTGGTTTAGCCATGCATTGATGTTGAAGCCCATCTCTGCCAGCTTGCGAACCGGCAGCCCTTCGCCTTCCTGAAGCATCGCCAGCAGCAGATGTATTTCTTCGATTTCTTCAACGCTGTCGCGCTCGGCAAAGAACATGGCAATCGAAAGCACCATGCCTGCGCGGGGAGTCAGCGGCAGCACGGTATCAATGCTGCCTTCGCCAGAGCCAGACTCGCGGCGAATTTCATTGCGCACATTGCGGGGGTTCAACCCGGCGCGCTTCAGCAAATTGGCCGTCGCCCCGTTGTCAATTTTGGTCATGGCAATGAACAAATGCTCGGTGCCAATGTAGTTATGCCCCAGCCGCCGCGCTTCTTCGGCAGAGGGCGAGAGCAGTGCGGCACAGCGCGCGCGTATCTCTTTTTCGGGGAACTCTGGCGTGTTGCTCAAGGGTGCCTGTCCTGATAAACGCTATGAATGACAGCATCTTTTTAAGTATAGCGTGGACTCACTAATCTACCGTCAAAGTTTTTGAAGACGACCTCAATCTTTATAGTATTTTTGCGATGCTGCCTTAAAGCAACATCCCCCTTTACAAGCGCAAAGGGGGATGTTGCTGAAAAATTCAATTTTGGCGAGCGCTGTTATCAGCCGTTCGGCGGCATGGTGGTGGTGCTAGCGGCTTCCGCGCCTGCCGATGATTCCTTGAGTTTGTTGTAGCGCAGGATCGCTAGCACAAACACGGCGATACCGCCGATCAAAGTGATCCATGCAATCAGGTCAATAATGGCTGCATTGCCGATCATCAAGAAGATGAGAATACCGAGCACCAGCGACATTGCCGCGCCAAGGATGGCCGCGATCCGCAGTTTTTGGCCTTCATCGCGGAAGAACACGACCCGGATCAGCGACAGTACGCCTTCGATCGCCAGCCCGAAACCGAGGATTCCAGCCATCAAGCGCACATTAGAGATGTCGTTACGATCAAGCACCAGCACCAGCACCAGCACGATCAATGAGACCGCCAGCCCCACGCCGACGCGGATCAATGCCAGCGGCGTGCCTTTGCGCGCCTCACTCCGGCGGATGATGCCGAGTCCGCGTATAATCGAGCTGATCAGTAGATAGATGGAGCCGCCAATCAGGATGATATTCACCGCGCTGGAGCGATCAAGCAAAATGACCACGCCGATCACCGCCAGCACAATGCCTTGAATTAAAATCACCCACCATGCTGTGCTGGATTTCCAGGGGGCATAGGCTGCCGCCATATCCAGCGCATCTTGCCCACTCGTTGGAACTTTGAAGCTCATACTGCTGTTCCCCTTCCATGAATATACATTTTCAGATAAGACCTCATTTATCTTACCACGCCGAGGCGCGGTAAGTCATACAATATCACGCGCTCCCACGCCTGACTGGTCAATACTGGCACGAAATGGATTCCGCGCCGCGCGCTTTCGTCGCGCAGGCTGTCCCGCCATTCCTGAACCCGCTGCATATAGCGTTGGCGCATCGCTCCATCAATGCTCACTTCCTGCGCCGCGCCAGTTTCCACATCTACCAGTCGTAAATCTCCGCCAAAAGGCGGCTCCACTTCTTCGGGTGACAGCACATGCACAATCGCCACCTCGCAGCCTTTAGCCAGCAGTGCGTTCATGCCATCTAAATAGCCGGATGGCGCGAATAGATCGCTGATTAAAATGACGAAGCCGGGGCGTTTCAAGCGCAGCGCGGCGTTTCGCAGCGCGGCATTCAAATCTAGCACGCCTTTGGCCTGCATCGCGCCGAAAAATTGCAACAGCCGCGCGCCATGCCCGCGCCCCCGCACCGGGCCAAAAGTGTCCGGCGCTGCCGAAAGGGCGCTCACGGTTAAGCGGTCATTAGCCAGCAGTGAAATATAGGCAAGCCCTGCCGCCAGCCGCCGCGCAAACATGAATTTATCTGTATTTTGCCCGATTTCATCCTCTTCGGCTGCGCGGTTCATGCTGGCGCTGGAATCAATCAGGATGTAAGTGGCGAGGTCTTCCTCATCCTCGAACACCTTGATCAAGGGGCGATCCAAACGCGCATAGATATTCCAATCCAACCGCCGCAGATCATCGCCAGGGGTATAGTTGCGATAATCGGCAAATTCGATGCTGGTGCCGCGCTTGCTGGAACGACGCTCGCCTTTAATCGCCCCGGCGCGCACACGGCTGGCCATCAAGGTGAGCTGTTCCAGTTTGCGCCGCGTTGCTTCATCAAAGAGTATCGTTTCGGGCATGGGGAGCCTCTTGAAAATAATGAGTGATGAGTGAAAAACGACCTAATCTTGATCGTGAATATTTCTTCTGCGATGTTCAGGCCAATGCTGTCGCTGGGTTAAAAACGAACTGTGTTCTTCGTCGCTTTCCTTCTTCCCGATTGTACCGCCAAATTTGTACCTGCTGCTCATCTTTCATGGGTGTGAACCGTGATACAATCCGCGAATAGGGAGTTTGTTGTTACTGTGATAGTTCGTCTGCTGAAAAAACGACTTTTATCGCCTACTGTGCTGCTGGCGCTGCTGCTAAGCGCCTTGCTGACAGCCGCGCCGGCACAGCTTAGCAGCGCCCAATCAGAAGAATTAGCCCTACAAATTTTCCCGGGCTTTGATGGCTACTTTCGAGAATATGAGTGGCTGCCGGTACAGGTTCAAGTGACCAATAACGGCGATGATCTGGTCGGGCGGCTGGTGGTTCGCCCTGAAACCAGCGGCGACGGCATTCCCAACGCTTACAGCGTTCCGGTAACGCTGCCCGCCGGCGCTCGACAGACCATCCCCCTGCTGATCACGGCGCGTTCTTACGCCACGCAGGCGCGGGTGGAACTTATAGACGATGACGGCGTGGTGCTGGCAGCACAGTCGCGGCCTATCCGCGCGCTGCAGGCGAATGATCGGCTGTATGTGGTGCTCAACGAAACCCCATCCGGCACGTTGGATATGACCGGGGCGCGTTTTGGCGGCGGTGCTGTTCAAGCCATCTGGACATTAGACGATCTGCCATCCTCTGCCGCGGCTTTACAGGCGGTGGATGTGATGCTGTTCACCGATATTGATACCGCCAGCCTCAGCGCAGGGCAGTTTACCGCCCTGCGCGATTGGGTGACGGCGGGCGGCCATCTGATGGTGACCGGCGGCGTGAACTGGCAGGCAACCGGCCAATCGCTGCTGGAACTACTGCCGATGATCCCGGAAGCCAGCGAGACCGTCACCAGCCTTGCCCCGCTTGGAGAATGGCTGCGGGTGGCGGATACGGATGCCCTGATAGATGAAAACGGGATCGTAGTCACGACGGGCGCCCTTGCGCCAGATGCGCGGGTGCTGCTTGCGCTGGATGACGGCACCCCCCTGATTGTGCGCGGTGAATTGGGGGCGGGTACCGTGGATTATTTCACGGTTGATCCAAATGCTGAGCCGCTGCGGAGCTGGGATCACAGCGCAGAACTGTGGTATACCCTGCAATCTACGCGCGCGCCTGCGCCCGGCTGGTCGCACGGTTTCGGCAATTGGGATCAGGCGGTTCGCGCCGCGGAAATTCTGCCGGGCGTAGACGCGCTGCCGGATATGCTGCCGGTGATCGCCTTCCTGAGCTTGTATATTACCCTGATCGGCCCGCTGAATTACGTGATCCTCAAGCGTATCAACCGGCTGGAATGGGCGTGGGGGACAATCCCCCTGTGCATCGTGCTGTTCACCGTCCTCGCCTGGAGCTTAGGCTACAGCCTGCGCGGCGACACGGCCATCCTCAACCGCATGGCGGTGGTACAAACATGGGTAGACAGTGACCGTGCCTCTGTTGACGGGATAGTTGGCGTATTTTCGCCGCGACGCTTGCAGTATACCCTGAGTACCGAAGGTGATGATGTGCTGCGTCCGGTGCCACCGGTCACAGGCACTTCAGGTTTGCTGGCACGGGGCGCGGCCACCAGTATCAATATTAATGAAGGTTCGACATTCACGGCTGAAGATTTCGCCATTGATGCCAGTTTTGTCTCTACGTTCACGCAGCAGGGCATGATTGACCGCCCGCAGATTAGCGGCAGCGTGTCCATTACGCCGGACGAGGCCATCCCCGGGCAGATGCATGTGCGCGGATCGGTGACCAATAATACTGATTTTACACTGCGCGATCCCGTGATTCTGGGACGGGGTATCGGGCTGCACCTGGGCGAAGACCTCGCCCCCGGCGCGATCTCTACGTTTGATCTGGTGCTTTCGGGCGAAGGCGCAGCCGCCCCTTCCCCTTATGTACCTACTAACGCCAGCCCTTATCTTGGTTTTCGGATGGCGCAGTTAGCCGCGCGTACCGAAACCAGCGTGATGCAGATTATCGGCACTGAACGCTATGACACCGATCCGATGTTGTTTGCCTTGAATATTTCCAGCGCCGATCAGGAATTATGGCGTCAGCAGCTTTTGCTGTGGTCATTGGTGGATGACTCGTATGGATCAACCGGGCGCGGCGATAGTATCTTCCTCGCTGGATGGGCTGATACTGCGCCGCTGGAAGTGGCGCTGGAAGGCGCGGGCTGGTCTGACCAGCGTACTACGCTGTTTCTTGTGGAGCTTGAAACCGACCTTCAGCAGCCGGACGATCATGTCCTGATCACCGGCGATAGAATGATGTGGTCAGTGCGTGACTATGATGGATTTGGCGCGCTTTCTCCGGTGGATCTCAACATGCAGCCCGGCGAAACTGTCAGTTTTCGCTTTACGCCGCTGCCTGATGCGGTCCTGGGTGAGGTTGATGCGTTGAGTCTCCGCCTTTCGGAGATGAACATATCTTCGCGGCGGGTGCCGCTGTATTTATGGGACTGGCAGGCTGAAACATGGGAAGCCATAGAAGTGAATCGTGAAGGATTAACCATCTCCGATCCTGAGCGTTATCTCGGCCCGGAAAATGCGGTGCAGGTGCGCTTGATTGCCGATGAAATTGGCGGTTATTTACGCATTGGCCGGTTAGATATTGAGCAATCGGGAAGATTTTAGGGAGCAGTAGATGACCGAACCGATCATTCAAACGACAGATCTCGTCAAGCAATTTGGCAAATTCACGGCGGTCAACGGCCTATCGCTGGAAGTGCCTGCTGGCTCCATTTATGGCTTTGTTGGCCCCAACGGCGCAGGCAAAACTACCACCATGCGAATGCTGACCACGCTCACCCGCCCCACCAGCGGCGAAGCATGGGTGAACGGCCATTCGGTGATTGAAGAGCCGCGCTCAGTTCGCCGCTCCATTGGGTACATGCCCGATGAATTTGGGGTGTATGACGATATGCGCGTGAGCGAATATCTGGATTTTTTCGCCGCCTGCTACGATATTCCGCAGTCGGAGCGCAAAAAGCTGATCGAAGACCTATTAGAACTGGTTGATCTTTCGCATCGCCGCGATGACATGGTGGATAAGCTCAGCCGGGGCATGAAACAGCGGCTTTCGTTGGCGCGCACGCTGGCACATGATCCGGCGGTACTCATTCTGGACGAGCCGGCCAGCGGCCTTGACCCGCGCGCCCGCGTTGAAATTCGCGAACTGCTGGTTGAACTGGCGAAGATGGGCAAGACCATTTTCTTCTCAACGCATATCCTGGCTGATGTTAACGAAATCTGCACGCATATTGGTATCCTTGAAGCCGGACAGATCATCGCGCAGGGCAGCATGGAAGAGATGCGCGCGCAGCTTCAACCGCATCGTGAAATTACCGTGACGCTGGCCGATCAACCGGCGGTGGAGGCTGCAAAATCGCTGCTTTTCGGGCGCGAAGGGGTGATCGCTGTCGCTGAT
>JACSRP010000094.1 GCA_014879665.1 Anaerolineae bacterium
GCTGAAGCCTAGCGCATTGGCGGTTTGTACGGCCTGGGTCATCATCGCGTTGGCATCACCGCTGAAGCCAGAGGCATTCATAGTTGCCGCTGCTTGTGTGGCGAGTGCGCTTGCATCTTCGCCAAATTCCCCGAAAACGGCGGTGGTCGTGCCCAAAAGTTCGCTAATTGAGCCTACGCCCGCGGTGCCTAGCGCCTGACCGAACAAAGAATCTGCTGCCGGGCGTGAAGTGCCTAGCAGGACAGAAACCGGGTCACCGCCAAAGATTGAATTAGTCACGGAAGCGCCGCCAACCAGAATCACGCCCACGCAAGCGATAACCGCAACCAGCATCAGAATAAACACCACGAGGCAGCAGTTGCAGCCGCGCTTCTTCGGCGGCGGGGCTGCGATGGGCGGCGGCGCGCCATACGGACTAGGCGCGCCATATGGATTAGGCGTGCCATACGACGGCGGATAAGCGCCGGGGGGCTGCTGCTGCGCGCTGCTGTAGCTGGTGGTTGTGCGGGTAGTGGTATAACTGCTAGCAGGCTGACCGAACGGATCGGTGCCGCTGCTGGCAGGAATATCCGCGAACGGATCGTTTGCGAACGGATCGGACTGCGCCTGAATCTGCTGCTGCATCTGGCTGGTAGGAATCATGACCGTAGGTGCAACCGAAGAGGGCGGCGGCGGAGTCGGCGCGCCGGTGAGCTGGCTCAGCTTTTTCTGAGCGCGCTCATCTCCGGGGCGAAGGCTCAAAACTTTTTCCAGCGCGCGGCGCTGCTGCTCTCCATTGGTGACTGCGTTGGCAAGTAACCACCATGCATCGGCATTGTTTGGCTCCGCGCGAACGATAGGTACCAGAATTTGCGCCGCTTCCTGCTGCTGACCATTCTTTATATATTGAAATGCTTGTTGAAGCTGCTGAGACGTGGACATAGCTTCATCCTTCATTGGTAGATCATTTGGATATTGTATAGTTTCCCTAAGTTAATGACGAATTGCCAAAACTAGCAAGTTTTAGTTGGCTTGGGTGAGAAATATTGCTGTCTGGCAAATGGTTTTGATCAATCTGATCGATTACCATCCCTTCCCGATGCTTAAAACTTGGTACAATCGAGAACGTTTTGCCGCGCCGCGCTGGAAATGCCTATGTCACCCAATCGCCGCTTTGAAATAACCGCCGTTATCAGCCTGCTGATCATCTATGCGCTGCTGGCGAGCGCCTATGCCATTCGCACCGCGCCCTGGCAAGCGCCGGATGAACCCGCCCACTATAACTATGTTTCTCAGATTGTTTCCGATGGCTGCTGCCCGAGCATTGAACCCGGCGATTGGGATCAAGATTACCTCAGCGAGTTGACCAGCAATCATTTCGCCCCGGCATCGTTGGGCGATTTATCGTCGCTGCAATATGAAGATCACCAGCCGCCGTTGTATTACCTGCTGCTTTCGCCGGTTTACAGCCTCACACAGGGCAGCCTCACCGCCATGCGTCTGGTTTCAGTGATGATCGGTGTCGCGGCGCTTTCGTTTGCCTATCTGGCCGCGCGGGTGCTGGTGGGCGCTGATCGCTGGTTCATCGCCTGGGGGGCAGCGACGCTGATCGCCATGATTCCGCAGCATCTGGCGGTGGTTGGCTCGGTGAATAACGATGTGCTTTCCGAACTGTTGATCGCGCTCACGCTGTATCTGCTGATGCGCTATCTGCGGGGGGATCGAGTCCCCGTCTGGCTGCTCGGTGTGGTGGTCGGCATCGGGTTGGTCACCAAAGTGAACACGCTGCTGCTGGTGGGCGTGGTGCCCATGGCAATTCTGTTCAAAGATTATTCGCGCCGCCGGGATCCAGCTTATTCGCGCTGGTTTAGCCTGTTCATCAAAGCTATGATCTGGTTTGCGCTGCCAATTCTGGTGATCGCCGGCATCTGGTGGCTGAGAAATTTCTCCGTTTATGGCTTTCCAGATTTATTTGGCCTCAGCGCGCATGATGGCGTAGTGGCCGATCAACTGCGTACCACTGACTATATCGCCGCCCATGGCACCCGCGCCTATCTGGAACTATTTTTTCAGCTAACCTATAACAGCTTCTGGGGGCAGTTTGGCTGGATGGCCTTCCCCTTGCAGGCATGGATGTACACCGCAATCTTTGTCTTTCTCATGGTCGTGGCCGCCGGTTGGGGAATGCGCTTCTTCATTAAAGTGCCGGGTCAGGCGCGGCTTGACCGCTGGCAGGTAATCGGCTGGCTGGTGATGGGTGTGCTCGGTTTCATCGCGATGATGCAGTATATCTACTACAACGCTGAATTTTTTCAGGCGCAGGGGCGCTATCTGTTTCCCGGGCTGCTGCCGCTTGGCCTGTTTGTGGCGCTTGGGCTGGATGGTTGGGCGCTGTTGTGGCGTCGGCGTACTGAACGACTGCGTTGGATAGCGCAGCTGCCGATATTGCTGTTCCTGCCCCTCAACCTGTGGCTGATCTGGCGGGTGCTGCCTTTGCTATCTCCGTAGCGGGTGTTGATTTTCCCTGTTTTTAATCGAGCTGCCGGCTCGTCCCGGCACTCATTTCAATTCAGTCGTATTGATGATCGTCCCCTGTGCGCCGTGTATCGAGGAATAATCGTGGGTGTCCGCTTCGTTGGCCGCCGTCAGTATGTCGTCGTCCTCAGTCACATCTGCCACTGTGAACTGCGCAGCCCCTAGCACAACGATAGGCTTTTCGCCCGGAAATGGATCCGTTTGGGCAATTTTTCGCACCAGATAATTCACGATCAGCCAGATAGTGCTCATGATCGGGGCGACGAGAAAAGCGCCTAGAATACCACCAACCGCCGCGCCCACGAACACACCTACAATAATCACCACCACCGGCAGGTTTAGCGCGTCGCCCAAAATTTTAGGGGCGATCACATTCCAGACGATCTGCGTGATGATCAGGTTCACAATCACCACCAGCAGCGCGAAAGTCAAATTGGACATTTCTAGGAATACAGTTGAGCCTTGCAGCAGTGGGGCGAAAAACAGCGGGATCAGGGCGATGATGCCGCCAATGGTCGGAATTAGTGAAATCAAGGCGACCACCAGTGACAGCACAATGGCGCTGGGCTGCCCCATAGCCGTTAATTGAATGAAGGTGATCACGCCAATGATCACGCCAATGATCAACTGTCCGCGAAAGAACGCAGTCCATGTCCTTTCGATCTTTTCGTAAATCAGCGCTGCTTCGCGCTGGTAGGCCAGCGGCACCCAGAATCCTATAGAGCGATTGGCATGCGGTAAATCCAGCATGATCAAAAATGAGATGAAGACCGCAAATAGCGTGCCGGTGATGAAACCCGTAACGCTTCCCACCGTAGAGGTAATCGCGGTCGTGACCACGCCGAACATTGAGGCAACTTGCCGTAAGATAGCTTCAATATTCAGTCCCTGAATTTCTGCCTGCGAACCTGGTAATTGCGCGGCGCTGTCCTCACCCACCTGTGCGAAGCCTATTTCTTTAGGGGGTTCTGTATCTGTCAGGTTACCCAGCACGAAGCTGCGTAACGGATCAATAATCGGATTGAAATCAACTGACGCCCCTAGAATCACGACCAGTCCATCTGCTGGTTGATACTCGCGCAGCGTACTTTGTAGATCAACATACATGCGCTGTAAGCCCCGTCCGGCAGAATCAATACTTTCAGTGGCAGGCGCAACCAGCGCGGCAATACCGATAATGGTGGCGACGATCAGCAGTAAATAGCAAAGCACTACCGAACCTGCCCACGACAAGAACGTGCGCCGGGTGAGCCAGCGCGCCGGAAAATACATCAGGAAGGCGAGGATGAGCGCAACGACGATGGTTTGCAGCAGCGGCCCCACCACAAACAGGACGAAGATGAAGAATACGATCAGGAATACCGTGACCATTAAGCGGGTCAAACGATCCCACTGCGGCGTATAATCCGGGTCTTTCTCCAGCAAAGGATCGCGTTCCGAAGCCGTTTTCTGGGGGGTCGGCACGCGCTGGTTTTGAGATGCGGCTACGGTTGAGGGGCGAGAATCAACCGGTCGGTTGGATGGAGGCGTATCCGTCATGTTCAAATCTCAAAATTCGCTTTGCGATCAATAGTAGATATAAACCACGCCAACACAAGGCCAACCGCATTCAAAGTGGCGCGATGTTTATCATAAAATCATACCCTGAATTTTTACAATAGTCGCCAAATTACGAAAGATTACGGGGAGAAATAGTCTTACAGAATCATATTTTAATTTCTCAATGATTCCTCGATATTAAATTCATGCAAAATGGACGTTATAAAACTGTTGCATTTCAAGCTGTTCGCATGTTAGTCAGTGAAAGTGATATGCCATGAGCGCACCATCAATGCAGATTGACTTCGCAAGCGAAGTCCGTACCGAACGCTTACGTGTCTTATGGAAGGTAACCATCGTCGTCAGCTTTATCCTTGGTTGGGTAATCCTGTCTTTTGTGGCGTTAAATCGCGGCAGCGTAATAGATGTTTTTGCCCCCTTCTTGCTTCTGATACTCGCGTGCCTGGCAACCCGCATTTTGCTAAATCGCGACCAGTACAAGTCGGCGGCATGGGCATATTCACTGGGCGCAATCGGCGCTGCAACGCTGGCGTTATTCATCACGAACGATGCAATGCGCGTGATCGCCCCGTTCATCATGCCAGTGATCATCTTCATGGTCGGCTTGCTGCTGCCGCCGCTGCATACGCTGGTTGCCGCGCTGTTGGCCTCTGCACTCATCGTCTTTGCCCCGTGGCTCACTTCGGGAACAGAGGGTGCATTTTCTGCCTATCATCTCGCGGCCATCGGGCTGATTGTGCTGGCTACTGCGCTGTCTATTCAGGTGACCGGCGATCTCTACGAGATTATTGACTGGGCGCTTTCGAACTATAACAAGGAACGGCGCACTGCTAACGACCTGTTCGACAGTCGAAAAGAGGTGGAACGCAGTTTGTATCGCGCGGAAGCCCTAGGTCAGGACCTTCAGGAAGTAAATACCGCGCTCGACGCCGCCCGCGAATCTGCCGAAGAAGCCAAACATTATCGCGGCCAATTTCTCGCCAACATGAGCCACGAACTGCGAACACCTTTGAACGCAGTCATCGGCTTTAGCGAGACCATGCTCAAGTTTCCGGCAATGTATGATGGGGTAAAGTTGCCATCTGCGTATGAGGCAGACCTTGGGCAAATTTATATCTCTGGTCGCCAGCTGTTGACCCTGATCAACGACATTCTTGACCTCTCGAAAGTGGATGCCGGTAAACTTGAAGTCAAAATGGAAAAGCTCGATCTCACGCCGATCATCTATAATGTGGTATCTACTGCCAGCGGTCTCGTGGGTGCAAAGCCGGTGCAGTTGAAGATTGATCTTCCCCAAAGCCTGCCCCCGGTTTATGCGGACCGTTCCCGCGTTGGTCAGGTGCTGCTGAATCTGTATAGCAATGCCGCTAAGTTCACTGACGAGGGATCCATTACGGTTTCAGCATATGAAATTGACGAAGGCGTAATGGTTAGCATTCGCGATACCGGCAGCGGCATTCCCGTGGAAAGCCTCGATTTGGTTTTCGAGGAATTTAAGCAGGCAGACCTCGGCAAGCGCGATCCACGTTCAGGCGCGGGGCTTGGGCTTGCCATTTCGCGGCAGCTTCTCACCTTGATGGGAGGTCGCATCTGGGCAGAATCGACGCCGGGCGAAGGAACTACGCTGAGCTTTATCGTGCAGCGGTATCCCGAAGTCAGCGAATCTTACGATGATAATGAAGGCATGTATGCGCCTGAGGCAGCATACGCGGCAGAAAAGGTTAGTTAAAATGCGTATCCTTTATGTAGAAGATAACCCCGCGAATATTTCTTTGCTCCAGCGCGTAGCGCGGATGGGGGGGCATGAAGTTCTGTATTACAACGAAGGGGAGAAGGCGCTAGAGAATTTTGCGAAGGATAATCCCGATCTGATCCTGATGGATTTACAGCTTGCGGGTAAGATGGGCGGGTTAGATGTGGTTCGTAAACTGCGCAGCGACGGCGTGGAAAAACCCATCGTCGCAGTCACCGCATACGCCATGATGGGCGACAAAGATCGCTGTCTTGAAGCCGGCTGTGACGCCTACTTATCCAAGCCGCTGCCGGTGGCCGAGCTGGTGGAAATGGTGAGTATGTATCAAGAGAAGGTGAACGCCGCCGCTGCTGCCGCAATCGCACCTGCACCCGCCGCCGAAACCGCTGTACCTGAAGCCAGTCCCGCCGAAGCAGCAAGTTCTGAAAAACCGGCGGCGGAAGTATCGTCAGCCGCATCACCAGAGCCTGCCGCTAAACCCGCAGAATCAGCAGCACCTGCTGAAGTCAGCCCACCGGTGAAAACGGAAACCATCGCATCCAGCGCGCCTCAAGAGCTAGCAGCGCCAAAGTCAACCGCTGCATTAGAGCCTGTGCCTGTGACCAATCAGAACGGGCATAAGACCCCGGTACGCTAGTTTGACCATTTTGAACAACGAAAAAGGGCAGGCCCAATTGGGCCTGCCCTTTTTCGTTTGAGCTGTTGTGCCTCTACCGCAGTTGCAGGTGCTGCGTCTGAACCTCGTCCAGCGCGGCAATCGTATCTTGAAGCTGGTTCACTTCCTCACGAATATCCTGTCGCAGCCGCTGTGCTCGTGAACTATCAACCTCTTTGGTGCCAATTAAGGACATCTGCGCGTAAATCGTGCCCAATGATGAAAGCGTGCTGTCCAGTTGAATTTCGGCGCGCTTCACGCTGCTGGCCGTCGCTTCCAGATTGGCAAGCTGTATCTCCAACTGGCGAACCTGTTCTTCAAGGTCGCGGCGCACGGCAGAATCAGCTTCCATCTTCAGCCGCTGTTTGGCTTTTTCCAACTGCTGCGGCACGCTGCGGCGGTCACGCTCCACCAGATCATTGCTCTCGAAAGCATCAATATGCTTTGCCAGATCCACCATCTGCCCGATCCAGTCATCCACATCGGCAATCGTCGTGTTCAAGCTGGCGCGCATCGAGCCGCCGTGCCGCTGTGCCAGTTTGGTCATGTTTTTGCGATAGTCAATCGCATCCTGCACCCGCTGGCGTGATACCGAACTGCGAATATCGCTCAGGTCATAACGCCCTTGAAATTCGCGGGCTACTGCCTGTTCTGCTGCTTCAGGGTCAGACAGCATCGAGATGATCAATGCCACCTCAGCCACGCCGCCAGCGATCAGCCAGAACCAAGGCTGCCACCATGTAAACGGCTGCGGCACAAACAGCGTCAGAATCGCCGTGATGCCTACCGTGATCAGTGACTGCCAGCTAAATATTGCGCGCGAAAGAATAGCACCGAATGCGCGGCGACGAATGGGATTATCGGTCATCGTAAACTGCCAGAATATTCAAGGAGTCCTACAAAAGAGATCATGTGTACCTAATGATAATACGTGGACACGCGCGTAAAGTTTCAAGATTACCCTCAACCCTGCCCCTCTCTCTCAGAGAGAGGGGATGCCCACCAGAGCAGTTTCGTCAGGGAAATTAAATGGTGTTCACATTTAGATCACCGCGCGTAGGGGCGAGACATGTCTCGCCCCCGTATTTCCTTTGTCACGAGCCTTCGCTGGTGGAGCTTGATCCGCCGCTGCTGGCCGCCTGACCACCGCCATCACTACCCTGCGCCCCCAGAAGGCGGCGGCGGCGCTCGTCAAGCTGGCGCTCCACCTCGCCTGAACGCACAGCCGAGTCAATCTGCTCTTTCAGATTTTCAGTTGCCATCTCCAACCGCGCATCTTCATTGTCCAGCCGCTGGCGAATAGACTCGGCCAGACCGCTGATGTCCTTGTCGGTATTCGAAGCCAGTTTGTCCAGACTCTTGATCGTCTTGTTGGTGATCTTCTTGGCTTCGGCCAGTTCGATCAGGCTGCGCAGATGCTCGCGTTCCTGTCGAATGGTGGTCAGGCGGCCTTCCAGCTTCATGCGCATATCGAGCATGACCTGGTACTGCTTTTCCTGCGACTGCCACTGCTCGTAGTATTCCTGCGCCAGCTGCTGCTTGCCATTCAATTCAGACTGCGCCGCGCCGGCAAGATCGTCTTTGCCCCTCAAGATCAGCGTGTCAATATCCCGATCCAGCTTTTCGGCGGAACCGGCAAATTCATCGTATTTACGTTTGAGAGTCCGTACTGTGCCGCCAACCTGCGCAGTGGATTCTTCAAGTTCCTTCAAATCGCGCTCGGCCTGACGGATGTATTCATCCATCACGGCCACGGAATTGGTTTCCAGCGCGCGATCTACCATCGCGTGCATGTTGGCGCTAATCAGCGTATTAATCTTCTCGAAGATAGAGGCCATTGATCATTGTCTCCTGAGGCACGTCTTTTCGTTCAGTATAACGCGGAACTACTATACCGTGCGATATAGGCGTGAGATTCAGATTTCGTATACGCAGAACGGCAGCCTGATGTCGCAAATTCGCCTATCCTCGCGCCCGCCGCAGCAGTCGCATCGGCACTACGCGCGCTTCCTCTAACCCTAGCAGCGCGGCCAGCCCGAAGAAGGTGAGGCCGCCAGCAGTCAGCGTGATACCAAGGGCAAGCCATGAAGGCAGGCTTTGCAGCAGGTTTCCTATCAGCAAAATCACCGCGCCCATCGCCAGCGCCGCCAGCAGCGCCGCGCCCCCGCCGCGCAGAATATGGCCGTCACGAATATTGCCAATCCGCCGATGCAGCAGCACCCACAGCAGCGCAGCTTCGGCCAGCGTGGTTAGCGAATTTGCCAGCGCCAGGCCAGCGAAGGGGCCAACCGCGAGACTTTGCGGGTCGCCAATCGCTCGTATCAGCAGCAGGCTGAGCGCGATATTGGCGCCCATCGAAGCGATGCCAACCAGCACCGGAGTCCACGTATCCGAGAGTGCGAAAAACGAGCGCGCCAGCATTTCCAGCAGCCCGTGACCAGCCACGCCCACCGCGAAAAACGCCAGCGCCCACGCCGTCGCCTGTGTATTTTCTGCCGTCCAATCGCCATGTTCAAACATCAGTTTGATGACCATGCCGCCAAGCGTAATCAGTCCGATGGTGGCGGGAAAGCCCAGAAACAGCACGCCGCGCATGGCGCTCGACAGCCGATCTTTGAAGCCTTCCATATCGCCGGATGACGCCAATGCTGAAAGCGAAGGGAATACCGCCGTGCCAATGCTCTGAGCGATCACCCCTAGCACGAAGAACATCAGCGTCCATGCAGTGGTCAGGGCGGTTCGGCTTCCCGGCAGCATTTCACTGGTCAGGATCACGTTCACTAGAAAATTAAGTTGAACGACGGCCAGCCCCAGCACCCGCGGCAGCATCAACAGCAGCACATCGCGCGCGCCTTTCACCCGCCAATCGGGCAGGAAACGCAGCCGTGCGCCAACCGGTTTCAAGCCGGGAATCTGCACGATTAAATGCAGGAATGCGCCCATCACCGCGCCAATTGCCAATCCGTATATCCGCGGCAGGCCAAATTGTGGCATCAGGTTGACCAGTACCAGCGCCCCAAAAATCTGGCCGAGATTGTTCATGCTCAGCGCAATTGACGGCAGAAGAAACGACTGCCGCGCGTTCAGAATGCCCATCAGCAGCCCGCTGGCCGTGAAGATGACCACCGTCACCAGCATGATTTGACTCATCTGTGTTGTGATCAAAGCTTCTTCGGGCGACGCGCCGGGGACTAGCACATTCGGCACAAACCACGGCGCGATCAGAATCAGGATGACCGCCAGTATCCCTGCAATCAGGCTCGCCAGCGTGATCACCGCGCTGGCAAGCTGCCAGGCGCCATCGGCGTCATCTTTCGCCCAGTAGCGCGAAAATACGGGGATGAAGGACGAACTGAGCGCCCCGCCCGCCACCAGCACATACAGCAGTTCAGGAACGCGCTGTGCGGCGTAGAAGGCATCCAACTCCACCCCGCCGCCAAAAGTGACCGAGAAAAAGACCGTCCGCAGCAGCCCAAGCACGCCGCTGGCGAGGAATCCAACCACGACCACCGCAGCGGCACGCGCAATTTGACGATTAGAGAGGGCGTTTCGGGTCATAAGTTATGAACACAGGCTGAATCACGCGCAAAACTGCGCAATGCTACCACAGATGCGCCGCGCTTCACGAACGGTATTGATACGCTCCTCGCCATCGCCAGCATTTCAGAAAGTTGGTTTGTGCTAGAATACCGTACGGTATTGCTAGACTGTAAGCAGCAGGCAATCAGCTGCTTTCGGATGTGAGAGACGCTTGATATGACTGCGGAAACGCCGTCCGTTTTTCGCCGTTTTGCTTTAGCGGCGCTCATCTTATTGTTAGTTGCCGTCGCGCTAATGGCGGTGCTCACCTCAAATCGTGATCCCGGGACGCTGCTCAATATCTTCACGACTCGCTTTCTGGGCATCTTTCTGGAAGCCGCGCCCTTTTTATTGCTAGGCGCGCTTGCCAGCGGCCTGATCGACTCCTTCGTTCGTCCCGATGATATTGCCCGACTGATGCCGCGTAACCCGGCCATAGCGACAGTGGTGGGCGCGTTCATGGGCTTCATTTTCCCGGTCTGCGAATGTGGTGTGGTGCCAGTGGTGCGCCGCTTATATACCAAAGGACTGCCAATTTCGGTGGGCGTCACCTTTTTGCTCGCCGCCCCGGTGATCAACCCGGTGGTGCTGGTCAGCACATATGTGGCGTATGGTTTCGGGCCAGTGCTGATCGGGCGCTTCGTGATCACTATTGTCGTTGCCATCATCATCGGCCTGATTTTTGCCGTTGCCGCCCGCCCGCGCGATGTCCTGCGCGCATCAACGCTGGCTATGATCCCCCCGCCTGTGGTAGCTGGCGGCTCGCCGGAGGCATCCGCCTCCGATATCATCCCGATTTACACGCGCGCGCCGCGAAAGCCGTTGGGTGTTGGGTTGCGCGATGCGATGGGGACGGCCGCCGATGATTTCTTTGACATGGGGCGCTATCTAATCATCGGTTCAATGTTAGCAGCCGCCATGCAAACCTTCATTCCACAGGAAGCGATGGCGACATTGGGCAGCGGTCCGGTCACTTCGGTGCTGGTCATGCAGGCATTAGCCTTCCTGCTGTCGGTCTGCTCTACGGTGGATGCCTTCCTTTCTCTGGCTTTCGTCAACACCTTCACGCCCGGCTCGATCATGGCGTTTCTGACTTTCGGGCCGATGGTGGATATTAAAAGCATGCTGATGTTCGCCGGTGTTTTTAAGCCCCGCGTCGTCGCCTATTTGATCATTCTGCCATTTTTGCTCACGCTGCTGATCGGCGTGTGGATCAATTTGAATGTTCCCTTGTAAGTTGACTTTGGGAGAACTGGATGACAGCAGTTGCTGAGCACGTCCATGACCACGAACACCACGATCACGCCCGCGAACGACGTATGGCTTGGGCAAAAACCGCCATCCTGATTGGACTGGGGTTGTATTTCGTCTACAACATCGTCAGCGGCAACCTGAGTAATTACATCAATTTGCGCTTTGGTTGGTTATCGTATGTGGCGGCAGGGTTGTTTTTCCTAATGGGCGGTTTTAGTGCCTATACGCTAATTCGCTCGCGCGGGCAGCATACGCATGCTCACGATCACGACAATCATCTGCATCCAGCGCCATCGTGGGGCATGATCGCCATTGTCGCCTTGCCGCTGGTGCTGGGTACATTGGTGCCTTCACAACCGTTGGGCGTAGAAGCAGTGAGCGCTATTGATCTGAATGCAGCGGCTTCACAGGTTTCAAATGGCGATGCCACCATGTTCACCATCAGTCCAGAAAATCGCAACGTGCTGGATTGGCTGCGAGTGTTTAACCAGACCGATGATTACAGTACTCTCAACAATCTGCCGGTGGACGTGATCGGCTTCGTGTACAGTGAGCCTGATTTCGGCGCTGATCAATTTATGACCGCGCGCTTTACCATTAGCTGCTGCGTGGCTGATGCCAATGCCATCGGGCTGCCGGTGGTGTGGGCAAACGCTGCCGCGCTGCCGCAGGGTGAATGGGTGCATGTGCGCGGTCATATGCAGGCAGGCGAGTTTCGCGGCGAAACCACGCCTATCGTTCACGCTGAAACTGTCGAAGTGATCGAATCGCCGCAGAATCCGTATTTATATCCGTAGTATTTACGCCTATTTTCAGGCTCGCAAATTCAGGTAAACGTAACGTTCTAATGGCTTCCGCAGATACACAGCTTCAATCCGCTCGTTTGCACATCCCGCATTTTGACCGCGTGATCCTCGCCGTCATTGTCGTGCTTATCGGGTTGATTCTCCTCGTCATTTCGATGGGTGATCGCGTCGGGGTGATAGTACATCGCGTCGTGCCAGAAGGTATCGCTCGCAGCACCAGTCCGATAATCATTGAATTTAGTGAGCCGATGAACCGCGAAAGCGTGGCAGCCCGTTTTTCCACTGCGCCAAATATGGACGGCGATATTACATGGAATGGCAGCACTTTTATCTTCAAACCGGTTGAAGCCATTGCCCCGGGTGAGAACGTATCCGTTTTGCTGGAAAAAGGCGCGTCATCTGCAAGTGGGCGCGAACTGCTGCATAACATCAGCTTCGATTTTACGGTGCGTACGCCGCATGTCGCCTATCTGTTCCCCGCCAACGATGCGCCATCTAATATCTGGGTGGCCGATCCCAACAATCCGGAATCCGCACAGCAGCTTACCTTCAGCCCATCAGGAATTTATGATTTCTCCGTCAGCCCGGACGGTTCGATGATTGCATTCAGCGAAAACAACAGCGAAACCGGCACGCAAGACCTCAAACTGCTGGATCTGGAAACTGGCGGCTTGGAGCAGATCACCAACTGCGTCGATTCCGCATGTACCAACCCGGTGTGGCGGCCTGACGGGCAGATGATCGCCTATGAGCGGGTGGAACTGAACAGTGACATGGCACAGCAGGGCGTTGGCATAAGTCCTACACGGGTATGGACGCTGGATTTAAGCCGCCGCCCCGTAGAAACCCGACCGTTGTTTAGCGATTTGCAGCGTTTGGGGCACAGCCCACAATGGAGTGCAGATGGCAGCCGTATTGCTGTTTACGATTCGGCGATGGGCGCAATTTTGCTCTACGATTTCACGGATGGCTCGCTAGAAGCTGTTCCCAGTCGCGCAGGCAGCAGCGGCGCGCTTTCGCCGGATGGCACCGCGTTGTTATACCCCGAAATTGTGTTGACTGAAGGCGCGATGACGCATAGCTATCTGCGCATGGTGATATTGGATGATAATCAGGTGATTCCCATCACCGATCCGCCGCAGTCTACTGATGACGCGCGCGCCGCCTGGCGGCCTGACGGGCAGCAGATTGCGGTCTCTCGCCGTGATGAGTCGCTCATTCGTGGCTATCAAATTTACCTGCTCGATCCTGAAAATTTTGATGCCCGGATGATCACCGACGACCCGCGTTATACCAACATGTTCTTTTTGTGGGATCCAACCGGCCAATCTTTGGTCATCCACCGCTTTCCAGAGCTGGACGAGAATATGCAGCCAAACATGAACGGCCTACCTGAAATCTGGACGCTGAATACCCTGACCGGCGAACTCATACAGGTCGCGCAAAATGCATGGATGCCGCGATGGTTGCCCTAGACGCTAAGGCTGAATAGGGCGATACTTGTTCCCTAAGGTTTATTGTCCTCACCTCGCTGTGTTTTCACCCCGCGATGGATGGCGATTATTGAACGAATGAAATGGCAAATTTGACTTCTAACGACCCCACCATGCACGCAAAAAACAACCGGCCTTCGCCGGCGCTGCTTATTTTTGTGCTGCTGCCCGCCTTAGGGCTGCTGGCGGGTGGGATCATGCTGATCAGTTCGAATATGGCAAATGCGCCTACAACTGCGGTTATCCCCACGCCGCAGGCCGTCACGCTGCCTGCAATTCCCTCACCAGCGCCGGTCGTTGGCGCGCCGGTATTAGATTTTGAATTGCAGAGTTTAGACGGCGAAACGGTTCGATTGAGCGACTATGCCGGACGCATCATCTTCCTGAATTTCTGGCAGACGACCTGTGAACCCTGCAAACGCGAACTGCCCGCCCTGCAAGCCTTTGCCCGCGAGCAGGCAGCAGACGGCGCCGTAGTGCTGGCGGTCAATATTGCTGAACCTGCGGAAACGGTACGCACATTTCTGGAGAGCTACAGCGTCACTGATCTGACCGTCCCGCTGGATACCAGCGCCGATGTCGCTAATCAGTACGGAGTCTTTCAGATACCCGTCACTTTCGTGATTGATGCCAATGGCAATGTGCGTTATCCCCATTATGGCGAAATTACCCGTGAAGCGATGCTTGGCTATTTACAGGCCGTTCAAGACGCAGCGTAGCATAGAAGCGCGTCGGAATGAGCGTTTGCACAGATACACGTTCCGCAATAGAACAAAATTCTCATAGGCTGGCAGGTCAATTTTGGTGAACTTTTCACGCAATGGCTATCGTTGTTCTCCCCATTATCCGTTATTCTAAAATGAGTGGTCTTTATCGTAATATTTGCCATTTTAAGGCAAAAGAGCAGGTTTCATCTTGAAACACGTCGAACTTGAATGTATTAACTGCCGCACCCGTATCCCGTTGACCAAAACCGTTGCCGGATGCCCCCGCTGTGGTGAAGTAATTCTTGAAGCGCGCTACGATTTGAGCGATCTCAACGTCAAACAATGGCGCAGAGAATTGGCACGCCGCCCCCATAATTTATGGCGCTACCGTGAAGTGCTGCCAATTTTGAATCCCGAAAATATTATCTCGCTGGGTGAGGGTGATACCCCGCTGATTAAAAGCCGGGCGCTGGCCGCCAGCCTCGGCCTCAAAAATTTATACATCAAAGATGAACGGCAGGGGCCAACCGCCAGCTTCAAAGACCGGCAGGCCACCGTCGCTATTTCAGCATTGAAAGAATTGGGCGTCGAAGAAGTGGTGGTTGCCAGTACCGGCAACGTAGCCATTGCTTACGCCGCTTACTGCGCCCGCGCAGGCATAAAACTCTGGAGCTTTTTCCCCAGCCTCACACCAAATGAGAAAATGCGCGAAGCCGCCCTATACGGCGCGGAAGTTATCAAAATCACGGGTACCTATGACCAGACCAAAGAGCTGGCAGCGAAGTTCGCGGCGCGGCGTGGTATCTTCCTTGATAGAGGCATTAAAAGCGTGGCGGCGATTGAAGCCATGAAGACGATGGCCTATGAAATTGCCGAGCAGTTGACCGAAAGCGTAGAAATATCTGATAACGACCCCACCCGTCAGGAACAGCAGCTCTGGCGCGCGCCAGACTGGTTCATTCAGAGCGTCAGCGGTGGCATGGGGCCGATAGGCGTGGGTAAAGGCTTTCGTGAACTGTACGACTTTGGCATTATTGACCGGATGCCTAAATTAGGCATTGTCCAGTCTACCGGGTGCGCGCCTATGGTAGAAGCCTTTGAGCATGGGCAAAGCATCGCCACGCCCGTTGAAAACCCGCAAACCGTCATTGCTACACTGGCGACGGGTAATCCCGGACGCGCCTATGAACTACTCTACGATTACGTGTCCGATTACGGCGGTACCTTTGTGTCGGCCAGCGATCAGGAAGCATTTGAAGCCACCCGCGTGCTGGCCCGCAGCGATGGTATTTCCGTGGAACCGGCAACCGGCGTCACCTTTGCCGGGCTGTTCAAGATGGCGCAGTCCGGCGTGATCAAGCCCGATGATGTGGTGGTGGTCAACTGTTCCGGTCACACGCTGCCGGTAGAATTGGAAATTTTGGATGAACAGTGGCATCGTCAATTCGATCTGTCTACCCGCACGCACGGGCCAACGCTGCCGCAGGAAGGGTTAATCTCGGCCTTAGAGCAGATGAGCCAGACCACACGGCGTGTGGTTGTCATGGAAGATAATGTTGACGCTGCCCGCCTGATCCGCCGCTTGATGCAGGCGCGTGGTGCATATGAAGTCTCGCTTGCCCATGACGGCGCAACCGGGTTGGAACTGGTGCGGGCTGAGCGCCCCGATCTGGTCATCACCGACCTGATGATGCCGGGCGTAGACGGCTTTGCGGTGATCGAGCGCATTAAATCAGACCCGGAATTGCAGCAGATACCGATTGTGGTAATCACCGCTAAAGAACTGACCGCTCGTGAGCGCGTGTGGTTGAATGAACAGGTTGATTTGCTGCTGCAAAAAGGCGGCTCAATTGATGAAGAATTGGTTGAAACGCTGGTGACCCGGATCGAATGACCGAAAAC
>JACSRP010000020.1 GCA_014879665.1 Anaerolineae bacterium
CTCCCCATCCGCACCATCAACTTCGATGATCCCGACGATGTTGCTAAACATGATCGCATGGTGTCACTGGTCGAAGAAATGATCGCCCTCAAACAGCAGCACGCTAAAGCCGAAGCCGCCTTCAGCGATCAGCGCAACACCCTCGCCGCCCGCATCGACTCCACAGATCGTGCCATTGATGCGCTGGTCTATGAACTTTATGCCCTCACGCCCGAAGAAATCGCCATCGTCGAAGGCCAGTCCGCGCCTTAATCTTACCTCACCCCGCTGCGCTGCGCTTAGCTTCCCCTCTCCGTGCACGGAGAGGGGATTGAGGGGTGAGGTTGCGTGCGGAGAGGGGGGCTAGGGCGTGAAGTTAATCTTTCAGACAAGCGTTATCCTGTACAGTAAAATCATAGTCGTTATCGCTAAGGTATGAAGCCGATGGAAAAATTAGCCTGCCCCCACTGCGGGGGTGAAATGGTCTATGACAGCACCGCCGCGCTCTATCGCTGCCATCAGTGTGGCAATCGCGTTGAAAAAGCCTATGAATCGCTGGAACAGGCGCAGGCGCGGTTGGCTGAAAACGGCAGCCCTCGCCCTAATGTGCCGATCACCCATCAGGGCGCAGTTGAGCCGCGCGTGCAAACGCTGTTCGAAATGGCACAGGACGGCCTATGGCGGAAAAATACCGCTGAAGCCAAACGGCTGCTGAAGAAGGCGCTGGAGATGCAGCCCGATTTTTCCGACGCGCATTTGTGGCTGGCGAAGCTGACCGATGATGCGGCGACTAAACGCCATCATCTAGGCGAGATTTTAGCGCGCGATCCCGGCCACCCGGACGCCTTGCGTATGATGATGGTGCTAAACGGGCGAATTTCACCGGATCAAGTGGCGGCCACCCGCCGCGAAAACAGCCTCAGGCCGGAGCTGGTGACGGAACCGGTTGAGGCGGCGGCAGAGGCGCTGTTATGCCCGGTTTGTGGCGGCGCGCTAACGGTGGATGAGGCGGCAGGTACGGTATTATGCAAATTCTGCGGGCATCAGGCGGCGCTGGAAAGCGCCTCGGCGCTGGAAGGCCGGGCTGATAATCTAAGTATGGCAATGCTCGAACGGCGCGCCAAACCGGTGCGCTGGAAGATCGGCGCTCGCATGCTGCGCTGTGGCGAATGTGGCGCCGCGCGAACGATTCCCGCCCGAAAATTATCGGCGCGCTGCCCATTTTGCGGCTCAATGCAGGTGGTGATTGACGACGCGCTGGAAACGATCACCGAACCGGACGGGCTGGTGCCGTTTGCGCTAAATGAAGATCAGGTGATGGGCGAAGTACGCGAGAAGCTGGCCGGATTCAGCGAGCGCCTTTCGACGCTTTGGGGCGGCGACAACCGGGTTGCGAATGCGGAAATTGAGGGCGTCTATCTGCCGTTCTGGATATTCGACGCGCTGATCAAAGTGGGCGTAACGCTGTGGGATGATAGCGCGAAATGGGGCGATCAACGCAGCTTGCAAAGCGGCAAGATCGGCTACCAGCAGTTTAACTATCAGGATGGCGCGGCGGGAATCGCAGTACCAGCGTTCAAATCGCCAGATCCGGCATTGGCGCTGAAGTTAGGCGAATTTGAGCTGGGCGAGATGCTGCCCTACGAGCCGAAGCTGCTGGCAAAATACCCGGCGGAAATTTATGAGATAGACTTTGACGCGGCCTCGCTGGAAGCGCGCACGATGATGGCGCGCCGCGCCCGTGAAGCCGCCGAAGCGCAGTATACAGACCGTAACACCAAAGTTTCAGCAACGGCTTTTCCCTTGCAAATGTCCTTTCAACTGGTGCTGCTGCCGGTGTGGGTGGCGACGCTGTTCGAGCGTGATGGCGACTTGCGAACGGCGCTGATCCACGGGCAAACGGGTCAAGTGGCACTTGGGAAAGCGCGCAAACCGGCTTCAAAATAGGAAGCTTTATCATCACTAAACACTTTTGAAAGGTTATCTCATGGACAATGCAGCAGGATCGCTTGATATTAGCCAGCTAGCCCTCACCCACAATCAAGATGAATCACGGTTTGAAGCGGCGATAGGAGAGGAACGGGCGCTGGTTGAATACGAACTGCGCGATGGCGTTTATGCCATCACCGAAACCTTCACGCCGCCAGCCTTTCGCGGTTATGGCGTGGCGGCTAAATTGACACAGTTTGCGCTGGATACCATTCGGGCGGAGGGCGGGCGGGTGCTGCCGGTTTGCCCATATGCCATCACCTACATTGAGCGCCACCCGCAGGTTCAGGATTTACTGGCAGGCGAGTAAGTCTTAGGTCAGAATGCCTTTCGCAGAGTGGCAGCGCAGGAGGATGCGGCGTGTACGACAACTACGATGATTTTATGAACGACCCAAACCCTGACTGGTTTTGTAAGAGCTGCGGCCAGTTATTTGATGAAGATGAACTGGATGAAGATGGCCTTTGCCCTGACTGTGCAGAATCTGAAAGCGAATACAACGACGAAGATGATGACGACGAAGAAGATGATGACGGCGGCTGGTCATAGCGCGTGAGAAAGCCGGATCTGGCAGACCCTACTCACAGCCAACAGCCGATGCCAACGTTAGATCATCCTGCGCGTATTGTCTTGATCCTGCCCTGCTGCATCGGTGATGTGGTGCTGGCGACGGCAGCGCTGGCAGCATTGCGGCGCGGTTACCCTGACGCGCAGATCACGTGGGCGGTCGGGGGCTGGTCAAAAGCCGCGATTGAGCGACACCCTCTGCTCAACCAGATATTGGATACAGGCGGGGGCGCATCGCCAGTAGAAACGCCCGCCGCTATCTGGAAGTTTGGGCAAACCCTGCGCGCCGGACGCTATGATTTAGCAGTTTCGCTGGTACGTTCTCCGAAGATGAGCGCCGCCGTCTGGCTTTCGGGCATTCGCAAACGCGCCGGGCTGGACAGCGGCGGGCGCGGCTTTGGCTACAACATCAAGGCGAAAATTGACCCCGATCAGCCGCGCCACGAAGCCGAAATCTAT
>JACSRP010000019.1 GCA_014879665.1 Anaerolineae bacterium
GCGGTTGGTTGAAATCGGGCGCGATGTGGTCATGCTGCTGGACAGCATCACCCGCCTCACCCGCGCCTATAATCTAGTAGTGCCGCCTAGCGGTCGTACCCTCACTGGCGGCCTTGATCCTTCGGCCATCCACCCGCCCAAGCGTCTTTTTGGCGCTGCCCGTAATATCGAAGAAGGCGGCAGCCTCACCATCCTCGCCACCTGCCTTGTCAACACCGGCAGCAAGATGGACGACGGTATCTACGAAGAATTTAAGGGTACCGGCAATATGGAGCTGCAATTGAGCCGCAAGCTTCAGGAACGCCGCACATTCCCGGCTTTCGATATTGAGCAGTCCTCCACCCGCCGTGAAGAACTGCTGCTCGGCCCTGACGTGCTTCAGCGCGTATTTACCCTGCGCCGTATGTGGACTCAGCTTGCTGAAGACCCGGATATTGGCCCGACTGGCGCGACTGAACAACTGCTGGGGACGTTACGCCAGACTGACACCAACGAAGAATTCTTGAACACGCTGCCCGGCTCTAGCAGCAGCAGCCGCAACGGACGCGGACTTTAGAAGTTTCATCACAAATTGCGCTTCTGCAAATGGTCGCCCCGAAAAAGGCGGCCATTTTTATTTTTCACGAATTTCACGGCGCATATATCCCTTCGCCACGCAATCGCTGTGGCGAGAACACTTTTTTGAATTGATGCGGTCATCGCAGCGGGGTCTGGTAGGGGCGACCTGCTAGGTCACCCACCCTGTCGTTTTTAGCCGTAGACTTGAACCCTACGGCGCTTTTCAATATCCGTTTACGGGGCCGGATGGCTTCAGCCTTTGGCGGCACGAGATTGATGCGTGCGCCATGCGCCCCGTAAGCGTAGGTTCACATCAAAACTGATTCGGCTATAATGCTGGGGTTAAAATACAACCTCTGGATAATGTCGTATGCGTTTACCCGGCTGGCTATTCCTGCTCATCGTCGGTTTAATGGTCGCTGCAACCGCCATCTGCTCTTTTGGCGCGTTCAACTTTGCCTATCGCTTTAATGTTGACCTTGCCGACAGCGGCGTACAAATTGCCGGCGGCAGCTTCGATCTTTTCCTGACCGCACAGCCAACGGCCACGCTTCCCCCTTCTCCCGTACCACCAACGCACACGCCCGAACCCGGCACTACGCTGGTTCCAATTGCAACTGAAATAGTGCCAACGATAGCTGCTGGCCCCACCGCCACCCTCGACCCGCTGGCTGCTTACCATTGGGATGATCCCAGTCGCTTGAATGTGCTGGTGCTGGGCATTGACCAGCGTGGCGACGAACAGGGGCCTTTCCGTACCGATACCATGATGGTGGTCAGCATTGACCCGATTCGCAAGACGGTGGGCATGCTCTCCATCCCCCGCGACCTCTGGGTGCCAATACCCGGCTTCCAGCCAAATCGTATTAATACTGCCAACGCGCTGGGCGATTCCAACGGCTATCCCGGCGGCGGCGCGGCGCTGGCAGCAGCCGCTGTCGAGCAGAATTTCGGCATCGGCATTGACCGCTATATTCGCGTTAATTTTGACGTATTCGATGCAGTTGTGAATCTGATTGCGCCCAACGGCGTTGAAGTCTGTCCGTCAGAAGTCATTGACGACCCCGATTACCCGGATGCAGGCTATGGTTACATCGCCATACATTTCGATCCCGGCTGCCAGCGGCTTGATGCTGTGCATCTGCTGCAATATGCACGCACCCGCGCCACACAGGGCGGCGACTTTGACCGCGCAGCCCGCCAGCAAGAAGTGCTTAAAGCCCTGTTCAGCGAAGTTGTGTCCGCAGGGGGCGTCGCCAATATCATCACCCAGGCGCCAGCATTATGGACTGAGCTTTCAGACGCCATCAGCACGAATTTCACCCTGGAAGAACTGTTCGGGTTGGCGAATCTGGGGCTGCAAATTCCTCGCGAGAACATTCAAAGCGGCACAGTCAATAATCTCTATGTGAATCTAGCGACCACCTCGCAAGGGGATCAAGTCCTAACCCCGCGCTGGGACGCCATCCGCTTCCTCATGGACGATGTTTTTAACCCCCGCGCAGAGCTTTCGCTGGCCGAACTGCGTGATCGCGCATTGGCCGAAAATGCCGAAATTGTTGTCTACAACAATACTGATGTGGTCGGCTTAGCCGGGCAGGTGCGCGATTGGCTGCAAGCGCAGGGCGTCACCGTGGCCAATGTCGGCAATATGCCGCAGATCACCAACGTCAACACCTATATTCAAGATTACAGCGGAAAGTTACATACCGCGCATTTCCTAACAGCGCTGCTCGGCCTGCCCGATGAATCCATCCGCACGGCAACAGACGGCCTAACCTCCGCCGATTTGATGCTGGTCATCGGGCCGGATATACAGGAAATTATTGCCGGGCGGTAACTGCCGCGCTGTGCTTGCGCTGCAATTCGGAATTTAGCAGGCTAGGGGCTGTACGGCTCAACTTTGACAGGTTCATAGCCAGCTTGACGCAATGATTCTTTCAGGCCGCTAAAGGTCGTGGTTTCTTCTAATATCTTTAGCATTATGTCCGCTTCGGCTTCTTCGTATGCAGTCAGCGCGCCGTGCTCAAATATCAGCGTGTCATAGGGGGGCTGGTTCAGAAGCGTCGTAAACTGCCCTTTGCCCGGCCATAACACCCCCACCAGCCTATCTTCGCGGTGAAGCCGCTGCCCTTGCTGGCGCGCTTCATAAGAAGACTCGTTCCAGGATGAAATATTGAATCCTGCAGCAATCAGCCGTCGCAGAAAATCATCAAAGCTGCTGGAAGCCCACAGCATTTCGCCAAGATCGCCTTCGGTCATCGCGTCAAATGCGCGGGCATTGGCGAAGGGATGTTTCGGCGCGCCGCCCGGTGGCGGTGAAGCCTGCGATATCAACAATCCCGGCGTATCTTCAAGGCTTAAAACCAGCCGTTCGCCCTTGTAAACCTGAAAGTGCCGCGGTGTTCGGTGCGGCATATCCGCATAACGCATG